>JAYVBZ010000239.1:0-6621 GCA_043750215.1 Actinomycetota bacterium | reverse complement strand
TGGTTGGACTCGTGACATTCGTGTTCATGCCCTTGTTCGTGCCGCGGACCCTTCATCCATTGGTGGTGCTGGCGGCCTGCACGCTGCTCATGGTCGGTGGACTCCGAGGCGACCGAGCTAGGCGAGCGCTCCGTCGTCCATTGGTGTGGACCATCGGAGGGATGTGCTACTCGATCTATCTGCTCCATCTGCAGCTGATCCGCTTGATGCTTCGTCCGATGCACCTGTTGATCACCAGCAGGATCGGTGGATTCGTGCCGGACCTCGTGCTGGTGTGCCTCGTGATGATCCCCGTGATCTTGCTGGTCACGGGCATATTCTTCGTCTTGGTCGAACTTCCGTGTATGCGATGGTCCCAGCGGATAGCAGCCCGGGAGCGTGCTCGAGCCGCCTCCTGAGCGTGTGTCAGGTCGGATCTCCCGCCAATGCTCGGGCGCGCGCGACCTGGATCGTGAGCGCCGACCGAACCTGCTCGCACAGGACCTTGATGTCAGCGGGGTTGTCGCCCGTGGGATGCGGATACACCGCGGGCCCAACCACGATCGCCAGCGGCCTTCGCCTGAAGGGTCTGCTCCGGATCGGTCCGCTGCTGGGCCATCGCGCTTGGGTTCCCCAGATCCCGACCGGGATGATGGGGGCGAGCGCAGGGAGCGAGATCCTGGCGACACCGCTGCGGATCCGTTGAAGTTCGCCGGTTGCTGCCCCCGGCGCAGAATCATGTGCGACGCGACCCTCAGGCGCCAGCACCGCCAGCGCCCCTTTGCTGACGGTCTGGACCGCGAGGTCCAGCGCGTGCGAATCCCCGGTGCCGCGATGGATGAAGATCTGGTCGAAGGCGCGCATGATTGGGCCGAAGATCGGGTGGTCGCTGACCTCTGAGGCCACCAGGAAACAGAGCTGACGGCGGGTGCGCAGCGCGATCTCCGCAGCCAACACCGGCCCGTCCAACACGCTGACATGGTTGAACGCCAGGATGGCGCCGCCGGTGACCGGGATATTCTGCGATCCCTCTACTTGGACCCGGAACAGGACTCGGACCAGGGGAACGACGATCGGGATGCCGACCTTCCACCACCCGTTCAGCTCGGTCCTCCGCACTCGCCGATGGTAGCTGGTCAACCGCCCCCTCCAGGCTCAGGAGACGTGTTGGAGAGGCGATCCCCGGGATGGATGTCCCTCTCGCTGGTCGGCTCCAAGCGCCAGCGCCGGGGGCGTCTCCGGCTCAGCGGTCGAGTTCAACCGGTACCGAGCATCGGCGGATCGGCTCCTTATACTCCGCGACATGGACTTGGAGCTTCTTCGCCAACGTATCGTTTCCCGCTACGACGATTTCGTGTCGGCGCTGCGCGACATGGTCGACATCGACTGCGGGTCGTATTCGCCCAACGGCGTGAACGCCGTGGCCGATCTCTGCGAATCTCGGTTCCGGGCGGGCGGCTGGACCGTAGACCGGCGATCGCATCTCCCGCAAGGAGGAGAGCCGCAGTTGGGAGACCTCCTGATCGGAACACTCGCAGGCTCGGGAGGCCCCGATGTCCTGCTGGTGGGCCACATGGACACCGTCTTCGATGATGGGACCGTGGCCGAGCGGCCTTTCGCGATCGAGGGGGAGATCGCTCGTGGTCCGGGCGTCTCCGACATGAAGGGCGGGCTGCTCACCGGGTTCTTCGCCGTCGAGGCCCTTCAGGAAGCCGGGTTCGACGGGTTCGGTTCGATCACCTACGTATGTAACCCCGATGAAGAGATCGGCTCCCAGTTCAGTGGGCCGATCATCCGCCAGATGGCTCCGTCGTTCGACGCCGCGTATGTCCTCGAGGGTGCGCGCGCCAACGGAGATGTGGTGAGCGCACGGAAGGGCATCACTGACTACACCTTGACGATCCACGGGAGGGCTGCGCACGCGGGCGTCGAACCGGAGAAGGGGGCGAATGCTCTGCTGCAAGCCTCGCACACG
This sequence comes from Actinomycetota bacterium, assembly GCA_043750215.1. GTDB lineage: Bacteria > Actinomycetota > UBA4738 > UBA4738 > HRBIN12 > JANXVR01. The sequence continues at coordinate 4,667 of JAYVBZ010000239.1, read as the reverse complement.
ATCATCGCACTGCAGGGTCTCAACGGCCGGTGGCCCGGTGTCACCGTGAACGTCGGAGTGGCACGCGGGGGGACCCGAACGAACGTGGTTCCCGCGAGCTGTGAGCTGCAGGTCGATCTCCGTTCCCCCGAGCTTGCAACCCTGGAGGTCGCGGAAGCCGAGATCGAGAGGCTCTGCACAGACACCGCGGTGCCGGACGTAACCATCTCGGTGCGCAGGAGCGGCTGGCACAGGCCCATGGAGAAGAGCCCCGGGGCGCAGCGGCTGGTCGACATCGCGCGGGCGACGGCATCCGAGCTCGGTTTCCAGTTGCGGGATGCCGCCACGGGGGGAGCGTCCGACGCCAACACGACCAGTGCTGCAGGGACGCCCACTATCGATGGCCTCGGTCCTATCGGTGGAGACGATCACGCGCCCGCAGAGTGGCTGGATCTCACCAGCGTCGTGCCTCGCGTCGCCCTTCTTGCAGGGATCATCGCCCGAACATGAGCCAGGAGGACATGGGTCCCGAGCTCAGTCCAGAGGCCTATCGAACCCTGGTCGAGGGCGTGCCCGCCGTCCTCTACATCGATGAACCCGACGACGCGTCGACTCCCCGCTACACCAGCCCTCAGATCATGGACGTCCTCGGTTACTCGCCTCAGGAATGGAACAGCGATGCTGCGCTCTGGGCCAACCAGGTGCACCCCGACGATCGCGCCGCCGTCCTGGAGACTCACTACGCCTCGAACCGAGCGCGCGAGCTGTTCCTGGCCGAGTACCGCATCTATGCCAAGGATGGACGGTTGGTGTGGTTGCGTGACGAAGCGGCACCGGTGTTCGGCGGAGACGGGCAGCTGCTCTATTGGCGCGGGGTCATGCTGGACATCACCGAACAGAAGGAAGCCGAATCGAAGCTGCGATGGTCATTGGACGTGCTTCGGCGCACCATCCAGCAGCGCCGCGAGCTCGCTGCCCGATTGGGGAACGCGCAGGAGGAGGAGCGTCGTCGCATCGCAGCCGACATCCACGACGACCCCGTCCAGGTGATGGCGGCGGTGGATATGCGCCTTCAGCTGCTGGCTGGGATGTCACGCGCGGCCACCTCCGAAGAACTGCTCGACATCCAGCAAACGGTTCGCGACTCCATCGTCCGACTCCGCAACCTCCTGTTCGAGCTGCGCCCGCTTGCGCTTGATCGTGAAGGGCTCATCTCGGCTCTGCGCCTCTACCTGGAGTACACCGCCGCTGAACAAGGGTGGACCTTCGAGGTGTTGGACGGACTGACGACCGAACCGTCATCGGAGCTGCGCGCGATCCTGTATCGGATCGCGCAGGAGGCGGTGTCCAACGCTCGCAAACACGCCGAGGCCCGCCACATCGTGATCGCGACTGCGACCGCAGGCGACGGCGTGACCATCCGAGTGACGGACGATGGAAAGGGGTTCGATCCAGCGAGGGTCCAACGCCCGGAGCCGGGCCACCTTGGTCTTACGACCATGATCGAGCGAGCAGAACTCGTGGGGGGCTGGTGCCGGATCACGAGCTCTGTGGGCCAGGGGACCAGTATCGAATGCTGGGTGCCGGCCGATGATGAGGTGTCGTCGGCAGCGGGCGGTGCCTAGACCGCAGCCGACGCGTCTTCCGCGCCGATCGCTCGGCCGGATGAAGGGTCGAAGTAGTGGAAGCGGTCTGGGTCCAGCGAAAGCGTGACCGCGTCACCGGGCTTGCACGTGGTCCTCGCATCCACCCGCGCACAGAATCGAAGGCGATCTCCCTCGTCCGCGATGAGCGGGATATTGTCATGGTCGCCCTCGTCGCTGGCTGCCGCGATCGTGTCCTCGGTCTGGACCGGCGGCGCATCCACAGCGAAGATGATGTTGACCTCCGAGCCCAGTTCCTCGGTCACCTCAGCGGCGACGTCGATCGTCGGCAGATCTTCGCTTCTCCGCACGGAATGATCCTCCATGTCCGAAGGCCGGATCCCTAGGATCACCGTTCGTCCGTCGTAGTCCCCTAACGGAGTTCGTGTGCCGGCGGGAAGAGTGATCTGCCCGAAGGACACCGAATCTCCGTTCACCTGCGCCTCAACCAGATTCATGGGGGGGGAGCCGATGAACGCTGCGACGAAGAGGTTCACTGGGTTGTTGTAGAGGCTCTGCGGCGTATCGACCTGTTGCAGCACGCCGTCCTTCAGTACGGCCACTCGATGGCCCAGCGTCATGGCTTCGATCTGATCGTGCGTCACGTAGACCGTGGTGGTGCGAAGTCGGTCGTGTAACCGGCTGAGCTCGCTCCGCATCTGGACGCGAAGCTTCGCGTCCAGATTGGAGAGAGGCTCGTCCATGAGGAAGGCGCGAGGTTCGCGCACCATCGCGCGGCCCATCGCGACGCGCTGCCGCTGGCCGCCGGAAAGTTCGGCGGGACGACGCTGCATGAGCGTTTCCAGTCCAAGGATCTTCGACACGTGGGCCACCCGTTGCTGAACCTCGTCTTTCGGAGTCTTGTGCAGTTTCAATCCGAAACCGACGTTCTGTTCGACGGTCATGTGTGGGTAGAGGGCGTAGTTCTGGAAGACCATCGCGATATCGCGGTCCTTCGGAGGAAGGTCGGTGACCTGGGTGTCACCGATGTACAGCTCACCGGATGTGAGCTCCTCCAGGCCGGCAAGCATGCGCAGGATGGTTGACTTGCCGCAGCCGGAAGGGCCCACCAGCACCATGAACTCACCGTCGGCGATCTCCAAGGAGACGTCGTTGACGGCGATCACGTCGCTCCCGAACACCTTCGACACGTTCTGCAGCACGATCTTGGCCATGGGTCCTCCCTAGCCGGCAGTGTGGGCGCTCAGCCGTTCGTGGGTCAAGCTTCGTCTGGCTCGGGAATGTGCAGCTCGCGGAGCTTTCAGTCTGTCGAGTCCTAGGAGCGCAGCGCCGATCACCGGCGGATCGGTCAGCACATGAACATTGGCCAACGGCGTCACCGCGTGGATGGACGCATCGATACGTTCGAAGAAGGCGGCGTCTCGATTCCTGAAGATGCCGCCACCTAGGACGACGTCGGGGTCGAGTTTGGTCATCCGAAGCCTGCGCATGGCGGTCGTCGCCATGACGGCTACCTCGTCGGCTTGCCGATCTACCAACGCGCGCGCGATCTGGTCACCCGCGGTGGCCGCCTCGAACACGATCGGCGCCAGATCGACGATCCGATCCTCATCGAGCCGGCCGAAGTACAACCCTTCCAGGACCTGGCGGGGTCTGCGCATACCGAAGAACGCAGGAACGGTGGATGCCAACATCGTCTTGGATCCTCGCCCGTCCTCCGCGCGGATGGAGTGCCAGATCGCCGACCGGCCCAGATCGGCCCCGCCTCCCCAGTCTCCGGAGATGGTTCCGACGGCAGGGAAGCGCGCGATCCTTCCGTCGGGGGCTACCCCGGCGCAGTTCGTGCCGTAGCCACACACGACGCCGATCCCCCAGGGTCGATCGGTCCCGGCACGAAGCACCGCAAAGGTGTCGTTGCGGATCACGTCTTCGGTGGTCAAACCGCGGTGGCCGAGCCACTTCGCCAACCGGCGATCGTCAGCCGGGAGATCGGCGCCCGCCAGGCAATAGATCCCGAGATCGGCCACGGGACGGCGTGTGGGAACCGTGCCGGCGTCCAGACACGTCGCGTTGATGGCGTCGACGATCCCGAGCATGTGGCCGTCGGTGCCGGTTCCGCCTCGGTCGGGGGAGGTCAGGCGAGCTGCACCGAGCACAGTCCCATCGCGTCGTAGCAATGCCGCATCGATCTTAGAACCGCCCGCGTCGACGGCGAGGAGCGCCGGTCGCCGGCTGGTCATGGAAGCATCTCGAGCTGGTCTACTGCCACGAACTCGGCGCCCAGCGCACGAAGATCGGCGATCATCTGCTCCAGAGCGTCACCCGTTCCCTCCGGCCAGGAGTGCAAGAGGACGACGGCTCCGTCTCCGTTGGTGCGAACGCCTTCGACCACGTCATCGACCAGGTCTGGAGCCTTGCGCCACGGCTCCCAATCTTGGACGGCTATGTGCCACCCTACGTTGCGATAGCCGAGGTCGCTCAGAACTCCCAGGACGAGCGGGTCGTCCCCGCCTGCACCGAATGGACACCGGAACCAAGGCCGCGGGTCCACGCCGGTGATCTCCTTGATGTACTGCTCCGCATCGGTGACGTCTTCGCGGATCCCGGCCTCGGCGAGCAGCGGGGTCCGCGCATGGTAGAAGCTGTGGTTCCCCACAAGGTGGCCGTCTTGCGCGATCCGCTTCGCCGCCGCCGGTTGGGACTGCGCCCACCTCCCCTGTACGAAGAACGTTGCGCGGACAGCGGTTGCTTTCAATATGTCCAGGATGCGCTCGATGTTTCCTTGGGGACACGACGCTCGGTCGGGATGTTCTGCATCGAAGGTCAGCGCCACCCGCAGCGGGCCCCCGACGATGTCACTCATGCGTGGTCACCTTGGACGCGCGGTAGTAGGCGCCAGGCTCGCGTCCGCGCGCGATCGCCAGCTTCCACGCCAGCAACTGCGCAGGCAGGATGGCGACCGCCGGACGCACGGTCCGGTCCAACGAACCGGTCACCACGTTCAGCACCCCATCTATGCCGGCCGGCTCTTGCGTAACCACCAGCACGGCGGCGGCGAGTTCGGTCAGTTCACGGGCCAAGGCC
>JAYVBZ010000238.1:0-2965 GCA_043750215.1 Actinomycetota bacterium | reverse complement strand
CTTCACCGCGAGATGGCCGAACGTCACGTCCGAGTCCAAGCCGGCTTAGGTATCGCCGAACGCGTGATCGAGGCCGATAGCCGAACCCCGAACCAGCTCGCCCGAGAGATCCTTCGACTCAGCGACTGGTGAGGTTGGCCAAGGCCAACCTCAATCCACGTCGTATCCGACAGAAAGGGAAGGCCCCAAGGCCTTCCCTTTCTCGGTGTCCGCGGTGCCGGGCTACGGGATCACGTTGAAGATGAACGCGTACTCCGCGCCGCCCTTACGCGCGACCAGGTCCATCGTGCCACGGGCGTTGTTGAACATCCCCGTGCCACCTGTGATGGCGATCGTGTTGTCGCGGGTGTCGTAGAACGGCCCCTCGACGGTGATACTTCCTCCAAGGACCCAGGTGGTCCAGCGGCATTCCCAGGTGCCCGCCGTCGGGCTGATCCGGATGCATTCACCCTGGTCGTGACCGGCCTTCTTCGTGTCGTCCGCGTTGAAGACCGCGTTATGCCAGGTCAGGAGGTCTCCGGTTGTGTCCCCGGGTCTACCGGTGTCGATGACCACGTCAGTGGTCGCGTGTTCGATGACCTTCACCGTCATCGGCGCGGTCACCGTCTTGTTGCCTGCCGATGAGGCAAGCGTCGCTCCGACCACGATCGCGGCCACAAGCGCCCCGAGTAGTGCGAACTTCTTCATGCCGAGCCCCTTTCCGAACGTTCGGACGGTCGGAGTGTGGCACGAACCGCCCGTGCCCGCTGAGCCGGGTCAGCCTGGTCGGTCGCCCTGCCAGCCCGACCGCCTGAATTGTGCTACCGTGTGCTACATGTCCACGCGACAGGTAGGCGTCCGGGAACTCCGACAGAACCTGAGCAAGTACTTGCTCAGGGTCGCCCGAGGTGAACGCCTGGAGGTTACGGATCACGGGCGACCCGTCGCGATCCTTGCGCCGCTCCCTCCGGCGGAGAGTTCGCTCGACCGGCTGGTTTCCGCTGGCAGGGTTCGCCCTCCGACATCTGATCTGCTTGCGCTCTTGCCTCCGACCGGGAAGGTGACGACCCGCCTGACCGATGCCCTTCAGGAAGAACGGGCCGACCGTCTCTGATGCGCTACCTCGATTCCTCAGCCATCGTGAAGCTGATCATCCGCGAGCCCGAGACGGCCGAGCTCGTCGCCTCCCTTCGTCGGTCCCCGGAGGTGGTCTCCAGCTCGCTCGCGTGGACGGAGGTCCTGCGCACCGCCAAGCGGGCGGGGCTCCGCGGCGGGCGGGCCGCCCAGGTGCTCGCTGGTCTCGCACTGGTCCCGATCGATGACGGGATCCTTCGAGCCGCCGCCGAACTCGGCCCATCAACCCTCCGAACGCTCGATGCGATCCATCTGGCGACGGCGCTCAGCCTGCTACCCGACATCGACGAACTGGTCACCTACGACCGGCGGTTGGCCGAGGCGTCGATCCAGGCAGGGCTCCTCGCAACCTCCCCCGGCGCTGTTGAGATCTGAGGGAACGCGTATGACATCCGTGCTCGGACCACCCGCCCAACTCCGCGTTGCGATGCTCGCCCCGATCTCCTGGCGCGTCCCACCGCGCCACTACGGGCCGTGGGAACAGTTCGTCTCGCTGCTTACCGAGGGGATAGTGGAGCAGGGCGTCGACGTCACGTTGTTCGCCACAGCAGACTCGATCACGAAGGCGACGCTCGTGGGCACGGCGCCCACCGGGTACTCGGAGGACGAGACGCTGGACCCGAAGGTGTGGGAGGCGCTGCACATCGCCACCGTGTTCGAGCGCGCGGGGGACTTCGATCTGATCCACAACAGCTTCGACTTCCTGCCACTCACCTACAGCGAGCTGGTGCGGACACCGGTCGTGACGACGATCCACGGGTTCTCATCACCGAAGATCGTTCCGGTCTACGAGCGCTACAACGACCGCGGACACTACGTCGCGATCAGTGATTCGGACCGTCACCCGAACCTTCGCTACGACGCGACGATCCATCACGGCATCGAGATGGATCGGTTCCCGCTCTCTGAACACCCTGAGGAGCGGCTGCTGTTCTTCGGGCGGATCCACCCTCACAAGGGCGTATCCGAGGCGATCGACGTGGCGGCAGCGGTCGGCTTGCCGCTCACGATCGCAGGGATCGTGCAGGATCAGGCCTACTTCCACGAACGGATCGCACCTCGGGTGGACGGGGTCGACGTGACGTACGTGGGGTCGGTCGGGCCGGAAGCGCGTGCCGAGCTCCTGGGAAGCGCGATCGCCCTGCTGCACCTCATCAACTTCGACGAACCGTTCGGCTTCAGCGTGATCGAGGCGATGGCCTGCGGCACTCCGGTGATCGCGAGGGACCGAGGCTCGATGCCGGAGCTGGTGCGACACGGCGAGAACGGGTTCCTGGTGCGCACGGACGATGACGCGATCGCGGCCGTGTCCGAGGCGCGCGGGCTTCATCGCGCGGCGGTGCGCGCATCGGTGCAGGAGCGGTTCGATGTGACGCGCATGGTTGACGACTACCTGGCGCTCTACCGGAAGATCGTCACCTCGTGAGTGCCGTCCCGTTCCGTCTGGGCGTCAACTACTGGCCCGCTCGAACTGCGATGGCGTGGTGGTCGATGTTCGACGCGGGCGAGGTGGCGGAGGACTTCGGCCGGATCGCCGCAGCCGGGATGGACTCAGTGCGGTTCTTCCTCCTCTGGGAGGACTTCCAACCTGAACCCGCGACCGTGAACCCCAAGATGCTCGCTCGGCTAACGCAGGTCGCCGACGCCGCCGCGGCGGCCGGGCTCACGATCATGCCGACGCTCTTCACCGGGCATATGAGCGGCGTCGATTGGATCCCGGCGTGGGCGCTGGGCGGAACCGACCGAGACGACCGCTTCCGCGTGGTGTCGGGGGGCCGCGTCGTTGAGGCCAAGCTCCGCAACTGGTATTCGGACCCAGAGATGCTTGAGGCGCAGGCGTTCCTGGCCGGTA
>JAYVBZ010000237.1:0-4458 GCA_043750215.1 Actinomycetota bacterium | reverse complement strand
GAACCGAACGCCCGGGCGCCGAGGTCGCGCACGCCTAGGTACAGATCGTCGCGGTGGGGTCCCACCAGCGAGGTGCGGCGCTGGAGTTCGTCGTGACGGCGCTCGAAGATGCGCGCGCGGAACGCCTCTTCGACGTCTTCGGGGCGCTCTGCCGTCACGTTCGGCGTGTAGGTGGTGATGAGGTCGTAGCCGGCAAGGGCCTTGAACTCCTCCGCGGCGAAGGGGGCGAGACGTTCGACCGCTTCTGTCCTGGTTCGGACCAGCGCCGCGCCGGCCATCACGAGAGCCTCGTCCCACGCGTCCATCCCGGGCGGCGTCCCCGGACCATCCCATTCCTTGAGGAGCCTGTTGCGCTGACGAAGCGCGCGGTCATACGCCGTGAAGAGCGCTTCCTTCAAGGGCCAGAGCGCGGTCACCGCCTCGTCAAGGAACGTGCGGCGCTTGCCCGGATCACCGATAACGATCGGCAGATCGAACGGCCCGAACAATACGGCCCGAACCTGGCGGCGAAGATCGCGCTTGCGCCGGACCGGCGAACGGTTCACCTGCACGCGGCTCGCGCCTTGGAGGGGGATCTCCACCTCGACCAACGTCTTGCCCTCTCGCGTGGCGAACTCTCCGCGAACGTAGGCCGCCTGCGCCCCCTCTCGCACCAAGGGGGCGTTGGTGCTGACGCGCGGACTCGCCAAGGCGTACAGGAAGTGGATCCCCTCGAGGAGATTGGTCTTCCCCTCGCCATTAGGCCCTACCGCAACCAGGAGGCCTTCGGGAGCCGGGTCGATCCGGGTCAGTGCGTGATTGCGGAAGTCGCGGAGTTCGACCCACAGAAGACGCACGCCGGGGAAGCCCTGCGCCGCAGTCGGTTAGGACACCGATGCCGGCAAGCGAACCGGCATCACGAGGTAGGTGAACTCATCACCCTCACCACGCACCACCCCCGGCTTCAGCCCGTCGCGGACGTCGAGGCGCACGCTCTCCCCCACTGCCGCGGTGAGTCCGTCGGCGAGGTACTGGGGGTTGAAGGCTACCGTGAGGTCTTCGCCTTCGTAGCGCGCCTCCACGGTCTCTACCGCCTGACCCAGATCCGGGCTGGACGAAGACAGTTTCACCCCGAGCGCGTTGAACTCGATCCGCACGGGTGTTGCATCGCGCGCCAGCAGGCCGACCCGCCGCACCGCATCGAGCAGTTGCTGGCGGCTGATGGTGAGCCGGCTCTCGTGCTGCTCCGGCAGCAGTTGGCGGTAGTTCGGGAACTCCCCTTCGATGAGGCGCGATGTCAGGGTCAGTTGGCCGATCTTGAACGAGATCTGCGCCTCGTCGACATGGATCGTCATCGTGTTCTTCTCGTCCGCGCCGGCGGCGCGTCCCGCTTCGGTCAACGCTCGCTCGGGCACGATCACCTTCGTCTCGCCGCTCGCGGTCGCCACGAGGTCGCGCACGGCCAGCCGGTACGAGTCCGTCGCCGCCAGCACCACTCCCTCGCGGCTCACCTCGACAAGCACGCCGGTGAGGACCGGGCGCGCCTCGTCACGACTCGCGGCGCGAGCTGCCTGCGTCACCGCTTCGGCGAACGCGCCGGCCACTGCCGTGATCGTCACACCGCCGGGCTCCTGCAACCCCGGGAAATCCTCCGCCGGAAGCAGGCGGAGCGTTCCTTCGTATGCGGCGCAACGGATCCTGGCTTGTGACTGATCCGTTTCGAACTCGACGGGGGCGTTGGAGAGCGACTTCACGGTGTCACCGAGAAGTCGCGCCGGCACCAAGGCCACCCCGGGCTCGGTGACCTGCACCTCGATCGACAGCCGCGCCGCGACTTCGAGGTCGGTCGTGGACAGCATGAGCTGGCCTTCTGCGCTGGCGTCCATGAGTACGCCGGTCAGTGCCGGGATCCCGGGTCGGGACGCCACGCCACGCTGGACGGTTTGCAGCGCCTCGGACAGCGCATCGCGGTCGCATCGGAACTTCATGGCGATCCCCCTCTAGTTCTTCTCTATATACCGGTAGTAGTAGGTGCGGTGGAAACGTGGATAACAGGGTCCTTTGCGCAGCGTAGCGGGCCCCTCCGACATGTGCAGATGCTGGGGAGAAGCGTTGTCACTCCTGAGGATGTCACTGGGAACGGGCACGCAACCCACAATAGGACCACGTGTTATCCCCAGGAGTTCCACCGGGCGTTGTGCGTAGTGGTTCATGCCGCACCCCGCACCCGACCACGGATGATCCGGGTCAGATCCTGGACATGTCGGAAGGTCTGGTCGCGCTTCTGCATCTCTTGCTCGATCTTCTTGATGCCGTAGAGCGCGGTGGTGTGGTCGCGGCCGCCGAAGAGTTCACCGATCTTGACGAGCGACAGGCCGGTGGCCTCGCGCATGAGGTACATCGCGATCTGCCTCGCTTGCACGAGTGGCCGAGAACGACTGGCGGACAATAGGTCTGAGGTAGCTAGGGAGAAATACTTGGCTGTTTCTTCCAGGATGAGCTGCGGCGGGATCTCGTGTTCGGTCTGAGGAAGGAGGCCCTGCAGCGCTCGCTCAGCCAGCTCCTCGTTGATGGGCTGATTCGTGATGGAACTGAGCGCCACCACGCGAACCAAGGCTCCCTCCAACTCACGCACGCTCTGGTCGAACTTGGACGCGACATATTCGATCACGTCCGGGGGAACCACGTTTCCTTCCCGCTCCGCTTTGAGTTGCAGGATCGCGATCCGAGTCTCCAGGTCCGGCGGCTGCACGTCGACACAGAGGCCCCAACGGAACCGACTGACCAGGCGGTCCTCCAGACCGGACAGCTCATGCGGCGGTCTATCCGAGGCGATGACGATCTGCTTCCCGGCACCATGCAGGTGGTTGAACGTATGGAAGAATTCCGTCTGGGTCTCCTCGCGCTTTGCCAGGAACTGGATGTCGTCAACCAGGAGCACGTCCACTTCGCGGTAGCGGTGCCGAAACGCATCCCCCTGACGCTCGCGGACGGCTTTGATGAACTCGGTCACGAACTGTTCCGACGTAACGTATTTCACGCGCGCCCCACGATCCAGGCGGTACATGAGATGCCCGACGGCGATGAGCAGGTGTGTCTTGCCCAGCCCAACTTCGCCGTAGATGAACAGCGGGTTGTAGGCCTTTGAGGGCGGCGCCTCGGCGACCGCCATGGCAGCTGCGTGTGCGAACCGATTCGACTGTCCTGGTACGAACGCGTCGAAGGTGTAGTTGGGGAACGGAAGGCCAGGAGCTCCAAGTTGGTCCTCGGCCGGCACCAACGGCTCCGCCTGGAACGCATAGGACGCCGGGGCGCGTCCGGGAGCAGGGGCGTCGGCGGGATCACCTTGGGGTCCTTCGGGCAACCGCATCGCCTCGACCACCTCGAATTCGATGGCGATCGGCCGCTCGGCCTCTTCGGCTGCGGCCTCCTCGATGAGGTCGAGATGGTTGTGCTGCAGGCGTTCACGGATCAGCGGGCTTGGAACCGCGAGGGTCAGAACCTCCTGATCGAGCCGAGTGGCGCGCACTTCGGAGAACCACATGACGACGGTGGTTTCGGGGAGTTCGCTGCGGGCCCGATCCATGATGTGGGACCAGGTGCTGCGTGCGTCCTGTTCGGAGAAAGCTATCGCCATATGTATCCACAGAACCTTTCCACAGCGGTGGAAAACCTTACGGGGAAGGTCGATGAGGGCGCCGCGCCGGACGGGCCGGGGTCGCCTCGGGGAAGGCGGGCCGGACTATAGCACCGGCGTTTTCCCCAACGCTCGCCATGCGCAGGGTCTTGACACTCTTTCTCTTGTCAAGGCCTTTGTCCTGCGGCGATGCGGGCCCGTATACTCTCGTTCGGCCGGCGACCAGCCGGCCTTCGCGTCGACCGAGGAATCTCTGGACATGGCCAAAGGCAAGCGTACTTTCCAGCCGAACAACCGCCGCCGCGCGAAGACGCACGGCTTCCGTCTCCGTATGCGCACGCGCGCCGGTCGGGCGATCATCGCCCGTAGGCGTCGCAAGGGCCGCGCGCGGCTGACCGCCTGACCTGCATCTTTGCACGCTAGCGAGGTTCAGCGCGTGTTCCGGAGTGGTACTCCTTCGCATGGGAAGCGGATGGTAGTGTTCACCGCGCCAGGCCGCGGGGAGTTCTCGGCGGTGGCGTCCCGCAAAGTGGGCGGCGCCGTAGAACGGAACCGGGCCAAACGCATCTTGCGGGCGGCATGGCGAGAGATGGCGTCCGAAGCGACTGACTCGATCGACGCCGTCTTGGTTGCAAGGGAAGGCATCCGCGGCGTGAAGACACAGGATCTGGTGGCCGACATGATCGGATCGTTCCGAGCGAAGGCCGGGGCATGAACCGCGCTCGCCGGGCATCGTGGGTCTTGGGTGCGCCTGCCCGAGCTGTCCTGATCGGCGCGATCCGTCTCTACCGCGCCACGCTCTCGGGGCTGCTTGGGGGCCAATGTCGGTTCTACCCGAGCTG
>JAYVBZ010000236.1:0-8892 GCA_043750215.1 Actinomycetota bacterium | reverse complement strand
GGCCGACAATGCCCCATGATCGCGTTGAGGTTGGCGCCGTCGTAGTAGACGAGCCCGCCGACGCCGTGCACGAGCGCGGTGATGCGCTGGATCTCTTCTTCGAACAGGCCTAGCGTGTTCGGATTGGTGAGCATCAGTCCCACTACTTCCGCGTCCACCAGGTCAGCCAGGGCATCCACGTCAACCAACCCCCGAGCGTTCGAGGGCACTCCCACCACCTCGAATCCAGCGAGCCGAACGCTCGCCGGATTGGTGCCGTGCGCGGAGTCCGGGATGAGAACCTTCGTCCGTCCCCCGCCGTGGTCATTGTGGAAGGCACGCATCATGAGCAGCCCCGTCATCTCACCGCACGCGCCGGCCGGCGGTTGCAGGGTCGCGCGCGCCATCCCGGTGATGGCGCAGAGCGCTTGTTCCAGGCGCCACAGCACTTCCAAGGTTCCTTGCACGGTGGCATCAGGCTGCAGGGGATGGATCCTCCGGAAGCCAGCCAGGGCCGCGACCTCTTCGGCAACCTTCGGGTTGTACTTCATGGTGCAGGACCCCAGTGGGTAGAACCCCGTGTCGAGCCCGTAGTTCCGCTGGGAGAGGCCCGTGTAGTGGCGTACCAGGTCGATCTCGGCAACCTCTGGCAGCCGGGGCACCGAAACTCGGGCGAACTCCCCCCCCACCACGACCTCCGGGACGTCCAGGGGTGCGAACGAGAACGCGCGCCGACCCGGTACGGAGCGCTCCATGATGGTGCCCGCACTTCCCTCGGGACCGCGGGTTCGGATCGGTGCACCGATCATCACGCCGATAACACCTCCCGCATCGCACCCACGAAGTCGTCGATCTCCGATCGGGTTCGCCTCTCGGTCACGGCGACCAGCAACACATCGCCGGCGGAAGTAGGCATCGGAACCCCGGCCAAGAATCCGCGCTCGATAAGCACGTCCACGACCTCTCTGGGCGCTCTAGGAAGTCGCAGAGCGAACTCCTTGAAGAACGGCATGTGGGGAATCGCCAGCGTCACTCCCGGGATCTCGGTGAGCTGCGCTGCGGCGTAGGCCGCACGGGACGAACACTGGCTGCCGAGCTCTCGTAGACCGGCAGGTCCGAGCCAGCCCAGATAGATCGTGGCTGCTATCGCCATGAGGGTTTGATTCGTGCAGATGTTCGAATTCGCCTTGTCTCGACGGATGTGTTGCTCGCGGGCCTGGAGGGTGAGGACATAGCCAGGCGTGCCATCGACGTCGACGGTCTCACCGACGATCCGCCCCGGCATCCGACGAACGTCGTCCATCCGCGCGGCGATGAGCCCCAGGTACGGGCCTCCGTAGTTGAGGAAGTTCCCGAGCGCTTGGCCTTCGGCGACGGCGATGTCCGCGCCCAACTCCCCCGGCGGCGCCAGGACGCCGAGGGACATCGGGTCGAAGATCTGGATGGCCCGGGCCCCGCCGTCGTGCGCAGCTCCGAAGTGCTCCCGGACGGGTTCGAGCGCTCCGTACACGTTCGGGTGCGCCACGATGACGCAGGCCACGTCGGGACCGACCTCCGGCTCGCATCCGGAGTACACCTCGGGTTGGAACCCCCCCCCTCTGCCGTAGGACCGCAGCGTCTCGATCATGCGGGGATCAACCCCATCGGACACCAGCACCCGGCTTCGACCTGCACCGATCGCCATATGCACGGCTTCGACCAGCGCCGTGGCTCCGTCGTAGAGCGAGGCGTTGGAGACCTCCAGGCCGGTCAGTTCGCAGATCATCGACTGGAACTCGAAGAGGACCTGGAGGACTCCTTGAGAGAGTTCGGGTTGATAGGGGGTGTAGGAGGTGTAGAACTCCGATCGCCCGGCCAGCGCCCAGACGAGTGCAGGAACATAGTGGTCGTAGGCGCCCCCGCCCGCGAAGCACACCAGTTCGTCCAGATCGCGGTTCTTCCGAGCATGCGCCTGGAGGTCGGCGGCGATCTCCATCTCCGAGATCCCGTTCGGGATGTCCAGCGCGCCCTGGAGGCGGACTTCGGCCGGGATCTGGTCGAAGAGTTCGTCCAGGGAGGACGCCCCGATAGCCGAGAGCATCTCGGAGATCTCTGCGTCGGTGTGGGGGGCGAAGTTCACGTGCGTCAGTCTACGGGTGGCCCCGGGTATGACCGGTGGTCAACCTGATGCATCCTCGAGGCCGTACTTGGTCACCAAGGACAGATAGTCGCGTTGGTAGAAGACCTTGCACCGGACTTCCGGGTAGCGTTCCCGAAGCAGCCGCACCTTGCGGTTCTTCTTCGTAACCAGCTTCTGGTTCAGCGTGGTGATCTCGATGAACAGATCGAAGGAGCAGAGGTAGAAGTCTGGAGTGAACCGCCGGGTCACTACGCCGTCGGCGTCCCATTCGATATCGAAGGAGGTCGGTTCATAGACCCACTCGATGCCGTAGAACTCTAGGAGCTGCGCGAACTGACGCTCGGATGCGTGGGCGAAGCCGATGGAATCACTCTGGAGCGGTGCTAGCGCGGCGGGATCGGCGCTCACGAGCCTCCGGCTGCGGTCTTGCCTTTGCGCTTGGCCAGGCGCGCCTCGAGGTCGGACCAGACACCGTCCAACGCGATCGCGAAGACTCCCTGGCCTTTGTTCAGGAGGTCGATGACGGCTTCGGGAGAATGCGCCTCGTAGATACCATCGCCGTCTGACATGAGCGTGACGCCATGTGGCCGCCGCTTCATGGTCTGGAGATATGCCACCGCCGTACGAACCCTCTGAAGGGACACGCCGGTATCCAGCAGGTTCTTGATCACACGCAACGTGACCAGATCTTGGAACGAGTACAGGCGTTGAGAGCCCGATCCGTGGGCGTCCTTGACCGACGGGGTGACCAGGTCGGTCCGGGCCCAATAGTCCAACTGTCGATAGGTGATGCCGACGATCTTGCAGACGTCGGGAACCCGATAGCCCTCTTCTGTCATGACAACCTCGTAATCACGTCGATGTGTTTCGGCAGCGTAGGGGCTGCATCCACGCGTGTCAACGGCCCCCAATGGACTTCGGCCCTCCCCAGCCTCAAGTTCTGCCGGGTGACCTGCCGACATATGACTAGCTAAGAAGAACTAGCTACCGCGAGGAGCCCCGATGAGACGGCTGCGCATATCGATGGTGGGGGTCGCGCTGATCCTGGTCACGACGTCCCTGCTGGGGACCGCGGCTCCATCGGCACTGGCGGGAGCCCGTCAGCAGGACCTCGCCCGCCGTCAGATGCTGGAGGCCACGAACGGTTCACGCCACTCCCATCATGTGGGCGACCTGAGTCTCAACGCGCAGATGTCGGCGCTCGCGGAGCACCACAGCGCAGAGATGGCCAAGCGTGGCTACCTGTTCCACACCCCGAACGCTGGAACATATCTGGCCGGCGTCTCGTGGCGGACGTGGGGCGAGAACATCGGCTACACGCAAGGGGGCACCGTGAGGGAACTCCAGAAGGCGTTCATGCACAGCCCCGTTCACCGGGACAACATCCTGAACGGCGCCTATAGGCGCGTGGCGATCGGGACCGTCTCTCGAGATGGCACGCTGTGGGTCACGGTGTTCTTCTACGGGTAGCTGAGGGGTCCCAGCGGATCTACGCGGGCGGACGAGCGACCGAGGGGGACGCTCGCCCGCCCTTCCGCTACCCGGCGAAGTCTTCCGGGCTCACGTTGTTCAGGAATTCACGGAACTTCTCAACCTCTTCGTCTTCGTCTCCGGGGATCAAGATCGATGCCTCTTCGAGGACACTTTCCTCGGCGAAGATCGGCGTCGCCATCCGTACTGCCAGCGCGATGGCGTCGGAAGGCCGCGACGTGATCTCGTAGCTATCACTGTTGCGCTGAAGTTGTATCGACGCGAAGAAGGTGCTGTCACGCAGTTCGGTGACCACGATACGCTGCACGCTCACCTGGAGGTCCTCCAAGATGGACTGCATGAGGTCGTGGGTCATAGGGCGAGGAGTAACCACCCCTTGCAGACTGAGGGCGATGGCGGCAGCTTCCGCGGCGCCGATCCAGATCGGCAGGTAGCGCTCGCCGCCGCGCTCCTTCAGCAGCACGATGGGCTGGTTCGTCGGGAGTTCAACGCGAACGCCGGTGATCTCCATCTCGATCATGTTCTGTCAGGGTAGCCGCGTCCCTTCGCGCGGGCAACCTACGCGAGGGCGTGAACCGGATCGAGGATGGTCAGATCGGCCTTGAGCTGCTCCATGTCGTCCACCCTCAAGATGTCTGCCAGATTGCGGAACCGATCCCTGAAATCCATGCCGTAGCCGATGACGAACCGGTCGGGGCAGTCGAACCCCGCGTAACGAGGCTCGAGCGGCGCGATCCGGCGGATCGAACGGTCGAGCAATGTGCACACCTCCACGGATGCCGCACCCCGGACCTTCAGCACCGACAAGAGGTACGACACGGTCAAGCCTGTGTCCACGATGTCCTCGACCAGGATCACGTCGCGTCCGGCTAGATCCATATCCACGTCCAGCAGCACACGGACTCGCCCGAGCGACACCTCGGCCCCCGCGTACCGAGTGATCGCCAAGAATTGGGTTTGAAGCGGGAGGTCGACCACACGGATCAAGTCGGCGAGGAACATCGCGCCGCCCCGCAGGACCGTGACGAACACGGGCTCTCTCCCCACGTAGTCCCCGGTGATCGTGCGGCCGAGTTCCTGCACCCGGCGACGGATCTCCTCGCGCCCGAAGAGGACGCTCGCGATCTCCATCGGGCGCGAGCCTAGCAGTCCTGTGACCGGCTCCAAGCCCGGGCGACACCCTCGCGTCTCAGGCGGGCAGGCCTGCGCGGATGTTGGTCCGAAGAAGCGCCTGCTTGAACTTGCGCGATGTCACCGTGAGGTCCGCGAGCGTGTCCGCGGCGGCGCGCCTGGCGTCGGGATTCTTCTGTCGCATCATCGGTGCCACGATCTGTTCGAAGAATGAGGCCTCACGCTCCTCGAAGTGTTTGTACATCGTCAGGTGCCGGGGCTCGATCCCGTACCGGAAGAAATCCTTGACGATGGAAAGCACGATGTAGTCATCGCCGTCGTAGTAGGCGGCGCCTGCGGGTCCGTGGGAGCAGACGATCCCGAACGACTCGAGTTCCTTGATCCGGTCCCGGTCCACTCCGGTAGCCGCCGCCATCTCTTCGAGAGACATCTGCAAGCCGGTCGGGGCCTCTGCGATCTCCTCCGACGCGGCGGCTCTCGTCGCGGCTGCAGCCTCAGCTCGCCCGGCGGCGGCCACTCCCCCATCGCCGTCGGCCGCCGCGGCCTCCTCTTCGGCAGCCTGCTGCAACAGGCGTTCCTTGATGACCTTCAGTGGCAGATATTCATCTCGTTGCATCCGAAGGATCGACTTGAGCATGTCGACATCCTGGCTGTAGAACTTCCGATATCCCGACGGCGTGCGTTCGGGCTCGATGAGCCCCTCAGCTTCCAGGAACCTGATCTTGGAGATCGTGATGTCGGGGAACTCGGTTTTCACCGAGACAAGGACTTCACCGATGGATCGATAGTTGCGTGTGCCCGCCATAGTCACTCCCCTGCCGAGAAGAACACCAGTTTGAACAGCCCGACTTGGATCTCGTCATGGTCGGCGAGCGCCGTTTCGTCGGCTTGCGAAGCGTTGATGTAGGTGCCGTTGAGGCTGCCCGCATCTTTCACGAACCATGCTCCCGAACGCCGCTCGACGTAGGCGTGCTTCCGCGAGACCGTCACGTCGTCGAGGAAGACGTCGCTACCCGGATCCCTGCCGATAGACGTCGAGTCTGTATCCAGGAGGAAGGTCGAGCCCGCGTTAGGGCCACGCTTCACCAGAAGGAGCGCTTGGCCGGGCTCGAGCTCATCGTTGGGGAAAGGGAAGTCATCCTGGGGTTCATCGTCGGTCTCCACCGGGTGCAGCGTGAGCGTTGGGTCACCCTTAAGGGCACGGCCGCAGTGCATACAGAAGAGGGCGTCGCCCGGGTTTGACTGTCCACAATGGGTGCACGGCACGGTTGAGGCTCCCTGGATACTGCTGTCCAGTCGAGGGTGCTTCTTGGACGGTAACTGTCACCTTCGATCGTGCCGTGACCTTATCGCGGGCACTCAGAAGGGTCAACTACGGCGCGAACCTAGCCTCGACTGGGGGTCCGCATAAGCCTCAACCTTGGCTGCGCCTCATGAACCCTCGACCAAGGACCGGTAGGCCACCGCGTCCATCAACCCATCCACATCGGAGAGGGCGGCCGGCTCGACCACTACAAGCCAGCCATCACCGTAAGGCGCCTGATTCACCAGCTCGGGTGCATCGTCGATCAAGGGGTTCTTCTCGATGATGGTTCCCGATATCGGGCTCAGCACCTCCGAGACAGACTTGGTGGACTCCACCTCACCGAAGGGTTGGTCGGCCTGGACGGCCGCACCCACATCCGGAAGATCCACGTAGACCACATCCCCGAGGGCATCCTGCGCGAAATCCGTGATGCCGATCCGGACACTCTCCCCTTCTCGCCGCGCCCACTCATGATCCTTCGTGTAACGAACATCATCAGGAAACTCCACGGCACCCTCCTCGTCGGTTTGACAGGAAGATAGCGGCTCTCACGGGGGGTGGTGAGGCCGCATCGGATAGCGCGTGCGCATTCACGCCGCCGCGACCAGCGCCCGGCGGATATCCAGGGCGTACACCCCGGTGGCGATGTAGTACTCGACGATCCCCACCCAGAAGCACGCCCATCCGGCCACCAGGGCGGCCGACGCCAATGGGTAGCCCAGGTGACCCCAGGAGATCCACGGGATCGCAGCCATGAGGCAGAAGGTGGCGCTCTTACCGATGAAGCGAACGTCCAGGCGCACCCGGCGGAACGACAGGAGCAACCCCCCCGCGATCACGATGGACGCATCACGGATAAGGATCAGCAGAGCTGCCCAAAGTGGGAACGCACCACGGATGACCAGCGCCGTCAATCCCGCTGCGATCGCCAGGCGGTCGGCAACTGGATCGAGGATCTTCCCCAATTCTGAAACCTGGTCGGTCCGACGCGCGATGACGCCGTCGACCCAGTCGGTTGCCACGACCAACGAGAGAAGGGCGATCCCCCCCAGGGTCGTCGCGCGATGAACGATCAGATAGACGAACAAGGGGATCAGCACGATCCGGACGAGTGAGATCGCATTCGGAACGGTCAGGATGGCCGACGAGGAGCCGGAGGGAGGGGAACCGCTGTCTGCTGTCCCATTCATCGGTCGGGCCGGCCGGATTCGAACCGGCGACCTTCTGACCCCCAGTCAGACGCGCTAACCAAGCTGCGCCACGGCCCGTCGCGCGCATCCTAGCAGCCGGCGCGAACCTCACTGTTGCGTTGGGTTCATCGACCCTTGCCGGTTCGTTGCCCTTTGGAGCGGGGCCGGTAGGAGAACCGGAGCGGCACTCCTTCGAACCCGAACTCGCGTCGGAACCGGTTCTCCATGTACCGCCGATAACCCGGGCCGGGCTCCTTCGCGCCACCGAATACGACGAAGGACGGTGGTGCGGAGCCGATCTGGGTCGCGTAGTGGAGGCTGCCCGCGGCTCGTGGGGTGGGGCGCTCCGCCTGCGCGGCATGTAGCACCTCGTTCACCCTTGATGTCGAGATCCGAAGGTTCCACCTCTGGTGGAGCTCCATCAGGATCGGGGGCAGTCGATGGACACCCTGTGAGGTCTTCGCGGACGTGCGGATGGCCTCAGCCTTCGCGAACAATGACACCTCCTCTTGCATGATCTTGAAGACCCGGTCCTTGTCCTCCACTAGATCCCACTTGTTCGCAACCACCAGGAGCGCCCGACCCGCATCCATCGCGAGGTTGGCGATCTTCTTATCTTCTGCCGTGAACCCTTCGGCGGCATCCAGGACCAGAACGGCCGCGTGTGCCCGGCCGATCGCCTCCGTGGCCCGCAGGACGCTGTAGTACTCGACCCCGCGCACCTTCGTTCCCCGGCGCATGCCCGCCGTGTCAACGAACCTGACGGTGCCGAGCCCCGGCCATTCGACCACCGCGTCGATGGCGTCACGTGTTGTCCCGGCCTCTTCGAAGACCACCGAACGGTCCTGGCCGATCAGCCCGTTGAACAGCGATGACTTCCCGACGTTAGGGCGCCCGACCAGGGCGAACCGCGGTTCCTCCTCGCGCTTGGCGGTATCGCCTCGGGGAGCGTCCGGCAGGAGCGCGACGATCTGATCGAGCAGATCGCCCGTCCCCAAGCCGTGCAGCGCGCTGATCGCGAAGGGTTCGCCCAAGCCCAGTCTGTTGAAGGCCGAGGTTTCAGGCTCCTCCGCCTGCGCATCGACCTTGTTGGCGACGACCAAGACCGGTACTTCCAGTCGGCGAAGCTGCTTGGCCAAGTCGTCGTCCTCCAGCGTGATGCCGGAACGCGCGTCAACGACCAAGACGATGAGGTCGGCCTCTGCGGCCGCGCGAGCCGCTTGGTCGGCAACCTTCGCCTCGATGCCCCGGGCTCCGTGGGCATACCCGCCGGTATCGATGAGGGTGAAGCGACGATCGTTCCAGACCGCGTCGAGTTCGATCCTGTCTCGCGTGACTCCCGCCATCGGATGCGCGATCGCCTCCCGCCGTCCGAAGAGGCGGTTGACCAACGTTGACTTCCCGACGTTCTGTCGGCCGATCACCGCGATGCGGGGTGCCGGCACACTCACGGAAAGAGCTCCGGTGCATGGAGGCGAACAAGTTCCAGTGCCGCCTGGAGGGTTTCGCGCACGTCGAGGGACGCGGTGTCAAGCATGACGGACCCCGGTGGTGCCGTAAGCGGGTTGACCTTCGCGTCCTTGCGATCTCGGGCATTGAGCGAAGCCTCAACCTCAGCCTCAGTGGTGGTGCGTTCGTCTGCTCGGCGGGCGACGCGCGCCTGGGCGTCTGCCGTG
>JAYVBZ010000235.1:0-1947 GCA_043750215.1 Actinomycetota bacterium | reverse complement strand
AAGGAATCCGACCAGGCCTCCAAGGACCGGCTGGCGAAACTGGAGAAGGAGCTTGCCGACCTGCAGGAGACGAGCGGAGGGATGCGCGCGCATTGGCTGCAGGAGAAGGCCCGCATCGATCAGCTTCGAGCGCTGAAGGCCCGGATCGAAGACACACGCGGGGCAGCCGAGCGCGCCGAACGCGATGGTGATCTGGAGAAGGCAGCCGAACTCCGATACGGCACCTTGGTCCAACTCGAACGCGACCTTGAAACAGAGAACACGGCCCTGGCCGAACTCCAGACCGACCGGAAGATGCTCAACGAAGAGGTGACCGAGGAGGACGTGGCCCAGGTCGTGGCGAAATGGACCGGCATCCCGGTGAGCCGCCTGATGGAAGGCGAGGTGCAGAAGCTCATCCACCTGGAGGCGGCGCTCCACGAACGGGTAGTGGGACAGGACGAAGCTGTCACGGCGGTCGCGAACGCGATCCGCCGGAGCCGTGCGGGTCTGTCCGATCCGGGTCGCCCGATCGGTTCGTTCCTCTTCCTGGGTCCGACGGGGGTTGGGAAGACGGAGCTTGCCAAGGCCCTGGCCGACTACCTCTTCGACGATGAGCGGGCGGTGGTCCGCATCGATATGAGCGAATACCAGGAGCGTCACGCCGTGTCGCGCTTGATGGGTGCCCCTCCCGGCTACGTCGGCTATGAGGAGGGCGGCCAGCTCACGGAGGCCGTTCGCCGCCGCCCGTACAGCGTCATCTTGCTCGACGAGATGGAGAAGGCACACGGCGACGTCTTCAACATCCTGCTGCAACTGCTGGATGACGGGCGTCTCACCGACGGCCAGGGACGGACCGTCGACTTCCGCAACACGATCGTGATCATGACCTCGAACCTTGGGTCGTCGGTGTTCTCCGACGCCACGATGGATCCGCAGAAGCGCAGGGCATCAGTGCTCGCCGACGTGCACGGCTACTTCAGGCCGGAGTTCGTGAACAGGGTGGATGAGATCATCGTGTTCGACCCGCTGCGACGTGAGCAGATCCGGGCCATCGTGGATATCCAACTCCGCTCGCTCCGGGCCCGGCTGTTCGACCGGAACATCACGCTCGAACTCACCGATGCCGCGCTGACGCATCTGGCGGAGGCGGGGTATGACCCCGCATTCGGTGCGCGTCCGCTGAAGCGCCTGATCCAGCGTGAGCTACAAGATCCGCTGGCGCTCAAGCTCTTGGCGGGCGAACTGCGCGAAGGCACGACCGTCACCGGGGACGCGGGTCCCGATGGTTTGGCCTTCGTGTCGTCCCCGTGATGGTTCTTGCGCCGGGCCTTCCCGCAGGATAGGAAGGGGCATGCCCGTCGTCCTCCCCCTCATCGTCGTCGCGGTCGCCGTGGTTGGCGGACTCGTCGCGTACTACTCCTATCAAGCCAAGAAGAAGCGCCATGCGGCCTTCGCGGCGCTCGGGGCTCAGCTTGGCCTCACGTACAGCGCCGACGATCCCTTCGACACCCTTGCCGAGCCGTTCGCCTTGTTCGGGAAAGGCGAAGGTCGAGGCGTCGAGAACGTGCTCGCCGGGACGTGGGAAGGCCTCGGGGTCCGCGTGTTCGACTATTGGTACTACGAGGAGTCGACCGACTCCAAGGGGAATCGCAGCCGCACCTACTACCGATTCGATTGCGTGCTTACCTCGGTGAACGTGGCCTGTGCCCAGCTGACTCTGGAACCGGAGAACCTGCTCACGCGGCTGGCGGATCACTTGAGCTTCCACGACATCGAGTTCGAGTCAGAGGACTTCAACAAGATGTTCAACGTGAAGTGCGACGATAAGAAGTTCGCGAACGACATGGTCGATGCACGGATGATCCAGTGGATGCTCACGCTGGGTAAGACGTTCTCGTTCGCGCTGGCAGGAGATCGGGCCATGGTGGCCTGCAAGCGTCTCGACCCGGCACAGTTGCCGTCGCT
>JAYVBZ010000234.1:0-2323 GCA_043750215.1 Actinomycetota bacterium | reverse complement strand
GCGCTGGCGCTACTCGGCGGAGGTCACAGTGGACTCGCCTACCTGCTGAAGGACCGCATCGCCCAGGGTGACGAGCTGGCGCGCGCCATCCGCGAGGTGCACGCCGGAGGAAGCGCCGTTGATCCGCTCATCGCCGAACGCCTTGCCGGGCGCACCGACACCGGCGAGGACGAGCGGCAGATCCTGGACATGATGGCCAAAGGCCTGGGCTACGAGGAGATGGCGCAAACGCTCGGCACCACGCAGGAAGCTGTCGACCGCCGCGTGACGGAGCTCTTCGGCCGGATGGCGGATGGTGGGGGTTCGGGAAACACACGCGCCGTTGACGAGATGAAGAAGCTCCATGCTGCAGTGGTGACCCGCTCGACGGAAGCAACCAACCTTAAGGAGTACATCCCATCGCAGGTCGCCGACGCCGTCGCCGGCGGGCTAGTGACCCAGCAGGAGCTGGTGGTCACGGTGCTGTTCAGTGACATCCGCGGCTTCTCCACCATCGCCGAACGACTTTCCGCCCGCGATATCGCGGACGTGGTGGGCAAGCATCTCGGCGCCATGGCAGAGATCGTGGCTCAGCACGGGGGGACCATCGATAAGTTCCAGGGCGACGCCGTCATGGCCATCTTTGGAGCGCCCGTGGCCCTGACCGACCACGCCGAGCGCGCGCTGAGATGCGCGATCGATATGCAACGCCGCCAAACCGAACTCAATGAAGAGGGTTGGGGTGCAGAGGTTCCGGAGCTAGTGGTGGGTATCGGCCTGAACACGGGTCCCGTGATCGCAGGTGCGGTCGGCGGCGGCGGTCGGCTCGAGTACACGGTCATCGGGGACGCAGTGAACGTCGCACAGCGGTTGCAGTCGGAGGCCGCAGGCGGCGAGATCGTCGCGGCGGCGAGCACGGCGTTGGCCGCCCCGGAAGTGGCGTGCGAGTCGATCGGCCCGCGCCTGGTGAAGGGCAGGGACGAACCGGTCGAAGTCTTCCGGGTGGTCTTGAGTTCCTGATCGGCGTGGGGAAGGAGTGGCCGTGACGCAAGGCAAGGGCGGTCCCCGTGTCATCATGTTCCGCACGATCGCGCTGATCGGTGGTGTCCTGCATGCGCTGCCCATCGTGTTCCTGGCCATATCCGTTTCGGCGGCCAAGGACAGGATCCACGTGGTCCACAACACCGCCGGGTTGGCGATGTTCACCGGAGTCGTCGCCCTCGGGTGGATCCTGGCAGCGGTATCGCCGGCACGGATGATCGCCCCGTTCCAGGCCGCCGCGCTGGCCGCTGCGGCGCTCGCGGTGGCGTCCCTAGTCTCCGCCGACATCCAAGGTGGATCTGTAACCGTGGCCATCGCGGTCTTGCTGGTCGCGCTCCACCCGGCGCGCTCGTTACTCTTTCGGATGGGGCGGACGGCGCCCGCGCCGCTGGTCCTCGCCGCTTTGGCGGCGCTCCCCGCGGTAGTGTTCGCGCTGTCGAACGCCTCCTTGCAGCGGAACGGGATGCCCATGGATCCACATATCGAGATGCACCACTGGACCGGGATGGCCGCGTTCGCCCTGACCCTGCTCGTGGTGGCGGTCGTCGCCGGTCTGGGCGGGCCGAATCGGCGGATCGTGGCCATGGCCGGTGGGTTCTCGGCGGTGTTCTTCGGCGTCATGTCACTTCTCTATTCGGGGTATCCCGGGGCGGTTTCCGCGCCGTGGGCCATCGGGTGCATCGTCTGGGGCGCCGCCCTTGGCGGAGACGGTTACCGGATGGCTCGCGACCCTACGGGAGAACGCCTCTCGGTGAACGCGGGTTCAGCGTGACCGTCGAGGTGCACCGACCCAAGACGTTCATCCGGCGGATAGAGCGCGGCCTGGTTGGGTTCGCGATGGCGATCGTGGCGCTCATCTTGGAGCGCGTGGTCATGAAGACCGTGAAGAAGGAAGGTGGATCCGTGAAGGAGGCTCCCCCTACGGTGGTCACCTTCAAGGACGGGGAGGTCGACGTCTAGCCGGCTGCCGGCCCGCTCAGTCGTGTTTCCGGATCAGATCGACCACAAGGCCCAGCGTGAAGATCGCCCCTATCGTGCCCAGCGAGATCGGCACCCACGTTTCCACTCGTTGGGATGTCGACATGATGGCCGTGCCTAGGAGCGCCGCCGCGGCCACTACGCCCAGCGCCAACCGCCGTCCGGCCGCATGCACCGTCCGCTCCAGGGACGCCGCTCGGAAGTTGACCTGTAGTTTCTCCCCCGGCCGCGCGCCGATGAGCCGTTCGACTGCTTCCACCACTTGCTGGATCCGAACCTTCGCCTTCTGCGTCTTGTAGAAGAGCGTCTGCGGATCGAAGAACGA
>JAYVBZ010000233.1:0-1796 GCA_043750215.1 Actinomycetota bacterium | reverse complement strand
AGATCAGGCTCATGGACCCCGCCGACGACGTCGCCACCACGATGGCCGTTGCGGAGCTTGGGTTCGGTTCGTCCGGGACGGCGGTAGGCCAGGTGGGGCCGGAAGCGCTTCCGGGCGCGGCGGCGAAGCTCGAGCTCAGCATCGTGGCATTCACCCGAGCGCGGATGGCGGGCGGACACACGATGACGGCGGTGGCGACCATAGACGGTGTGCCCGTGGCCTCGGGCGCGCATAGCCCCGTTGGCCTTATCACCGAACTCGTGGGGATCGCCACGCTCCCCTCTCACCGTCGGCGCGGGATCGGGGCGGCGCTGGCCTCGTTCCTGGTGCGAGACGCGCGCGAGCGAGGCGTGCAGACCATCTTCCTCTCCGCGGATAGCCCCGAGGTAGCGCGCATCTACCAGCGGGCGGGGTTCCGAACGTGCGGCACGGCCGGGGCGGCCGAACCCTAAGCCGGTGATCCCGCCCCCGCTGGTGGTACGGCGGCCGCGGCGGTACGGTTCGGCAGCTGGATCAACCCGAGCCGTTCCGTTCGTTCGCGCCCGCCGGGCCTCCCGGCTAGACCAGGCAGCGGACGTTAACCGCGACGCCCGCTAGAGCCCGTTCGCGCGCCACACCTCTATCCTTGAGGGCATGTCCCTCTACCAGCGGCAAGACACCCCACACCTGGTCGCACCCGTGATGATCGCGGCGTTCGATGGGTGGATCGACGCCTCGAGCGCGGCCAGTGGGGCAGCTGGGCACCTCGCCTCCGACGCATCCACAGTGGCGGTCTTCAACGCCGACCTGATCTACGACTACCGGAGTCGGCGCCCCGTCCTGGACGTCGTCGATGGAACGCTGACCCACCTGGTCTGGCCGGAGATGCGTCTGGCGCGGACGCAAGTAGACGGAAGGGACCTCCTGATCCTGCACGGCGCCGAGCCCGACTTCCGCTGGCGCGAACTCGGCGCTGACATCGTCGAGCTTGCGCTCAGTTTGGGCGTGACCCAATGGGTGAGCCTAGGGGCGATCCCCGCGGCGGTTCCTCACACGCGTCCGACCCCAGTTTTGGCGACCGCTAGCGCGGACGGTCTCCTGCACGACTACGAAGTGAAGGGGCCCGAGGGCCTGCTTCGGGTGCCTGCGGCCGCCCTGTCTGCACTCGAGATGGCGATCAGCCAGAGCGGTGTTGGCTCCGTTGGATTCTTCGCGCAGGTTCCTCACTACGTGGGTGGGCCGTGGGCACCGGCTAGCATCGCGCTGCTGGATCACGTGGGTCGCCATCTGGGTGTAGAAGTCCCGCTGGGTGAACTTCCCGCGGACGCCATCAGCCAGCGCGGGCGGGTGGATGCCCTGGTGCAAGATCAAGACGAAGCACGCGAATACTTGGAGCGCCTGGAGGAGCTCCCGATCGAGGGGCCCATCCCGTCGGGAGATGACATCGCCTCGGAGATCGAACGCTTCCTCCAAGACAACGACGGCTAGCGCGGTACCAGCCGCCTGGAGCCATCGGCGGTTCGCTCGCGGATAGACGCATGGAGTACGATGGTCGGCGAAACGCGTCGCGGAGGCGAAGCCGGTGGGATTCCGGCGCTGTCCCGCAACTGTAGGTCCACACCGCGGTGATCCGCGGGCTGTGGATGAGCCAGGCCGCCCTGCGCGACGCACGGTTGAACGACCCTCGAGGCCAAGGGACGTCGACCGCCGGACGCGATTGGCTCCGGCGCCGACCCACCTCCTTCTCGCGGGCGTTCCGTTGGGCGCGTGGTACGCCCGGGAAGGAGTCACCAGCTATGCGAACCACCCCTCGTTTC
>JAYVBZ010000232.1:0-3825 GCA_043750215.1 Actinomycetota bacterium | reverse complement strand
ATCGGGCTCGCTCCGGCCCTTACCGTCTCTGCCGAACGGACAACCAAGCTGCTCGACTCACAGTGGTCGGGGCTGCCTACCGGCCTTGGCGGGCCCGGGGAGGGGACGGCGGGACTGTCCATGATCGCCATCGCGAGCCAAGCGCATGTGACCGAAGCTCGACTACTCGCACAACCGGTCTCTTTCGAGCTGGCCAGCTCGAGCCTCGCCGCAGGCATCGAGGACCGCACCTCGCTGGCCCCACTTGGCGCTCGGAGACTCGTCGCGATGGTCGAACTGGGCAGTCGCGTTGTCGCGGCCGAGCTCGCTGTCGCCGCACGCGCGGCGACGCTTCGCGGCCAGCGCCCGCTCGGTGTTGGGACCGAGCAGGCGATCACCCTTGTCCGCGAGCACGCATCCTCCGTGCTGGAAGGAGCAGTCGCCGATCTGGCGGCGCTCGCTGAGATCCTGATGACGGGATCAGCAACTTGACAGCGGCGGCGGCAGCCATGAACCTGACGCGATCCCTACCGAAGGAGATACAGGAATGACGAACCCTGGTCGGCTCGTGCCCACACCGCTCCTCTCGCGACGCCAGCTCCTGGCTCGTGGAGGGGTTCTGGGCTTAGGGCTCACGGCCAGTGGCTCGCTCCTGGCCGCGTGCACGAAGTCGGCAACTCCCGGGCCGACCGGCGCGACCGGCGCGGGAGGGTCCCTTGCCCCGGCCACGGGGGAAGCGACCTTCAACAACTATCCGGGGTGGATCGGCAAAACGGAGTTCGCGGACTTCGCCGCCGCGTTCCCTGGTGCCTCCATCAAGCAGAAGGCCGAACCGACCTCATCGATAGCGAGCGACGTGCTGTTCTTCAAGCAGAACCCGGGAGCGTTCGACTTCGCCCTCGAGGACCAGTCGGCGGTCGGGCAGATGGCCGCCGCCGGCGTCCTCCAGGAGGTGGACTTCTCCCACATCCCGAACATCGAGAACATCGATCCGTCCTTCCGCACGTCCTACTCTCACGGGGCCCCGACCGACTACGGGAAAGTGGGGATCGGCTACCGCAGCGACATCGTCACCGAGGGGATCACGACCTGGGCGGACGTCTGGAACCTCGCCCCGAAGTACTCGGGCCAGATCACGTTCCTCAACCTCGACCGGGACTGTATGGGCAGCACGCTGAAGTACCTCGGCTACTCCGGCAACAGCACGGATCCAACGGAGCTTGAGAAGTGCAAGGAGGCGCTGCTCCAGATCAAGCCGCACCTGCAGGCGCTGACGAACACCAACGTAGCCAACGGACTGATCAAAGGCACACTCGCGATCGCGATGGACTGGGATTTCGATATCGCCACAGCGAACGCGAAAGAGCCGAATGTCACGTGGGTGGTACCGGAGGAGGGTGGTGTCTCCTACCTAGAGGGCCTCATCGCCGTGAAGGGCACCGACGCGCTCCCAGTCGTCGAAGCGTTCATGAACTTCCACCTGGATCCGAAGAACTACGCGAGCTTCGTCAACGCCACGGGTAGCGCGTACGTGATGCCCTCCGCGACCCCTTATGTGGACAAGTCGATCTCGAAGAACCCCATCCTCTATCCGGACCCTGCCGTCTTGGCCAGGGTCGAGTACGAGGATTACCTCGGTGAAGGCACCGCTTTGTGGTCGAAGGTCTGGGACGAATTCAAGTCGGCCTGACTGCCGAGGCTCCGCCGCCAACCCGCAGGTCTTTCGCGCGGCTGCTTCTCCTGCTTCCCAGCGCGCTCTGGTTCGCCGTGTTCTTCTTCGCTCCGCTGCTGCTGGTTGCGATCCATTCGTTCGGGCAGGTGAGCCTGGTCACCTTCGATATGCGGTTCGGGTGGACGCTCCAGAACTACCGTGACATCGCCGACTCGCTCTACCTTCACACATTGATCCGGTCGCTGGAGTTGGCGATCTCGACCACGTTCCTGTGCGCGGTCATCGGCTTCCCGCTGGCGTACTTCGTGAGCCGTCAGCCTCAACGCGCGCAGCGGGTGCTGCTGCTGCTGGTCATCGTGCCGTTCTGGACCAGCTTCGTCGTGCGCACGTACTCGCTCGTGTATCTGCTGGAGAACGGCGGTCCGATCGACTCGCTCGCCCGGCGGTTCCATCTGGTCACGACGCATCTGAACTTCCTGTACACCCCAGGATCCATCGGAGTCGGGATGGTCTACTCCTATCTTCCGTTGATGATCCTGCCGATCTACGTGTCGCTGGATCGCGTGGACCAGTCGGTGCTGGAGGCTGCCTCGGATCTGGGAGCGAGCGGGTCCAGCCTCTTCCGCCGTGTGGTGCTCCCGCTCGCCATGCCGGGCCTTGTCGCGGGCATGACCCTGGTGGGGATCGCGGCGGTCGGCGAATACGTGATCCCCGAGATCCTGGGCGGAGGCAAGACACTCATGCTCGGCAACATCGTGGCCGACCAGTTCCTCAACGTCGGCGATTATCCGTTCGGTTCGGCGATCGCGGTCGCGCTGCTGGCGGTTCTCGCGGTGGCGCTTGTCCTCAGTAGCCGCGCTCGCCGCGCGACGGAGGTGTCCGCATGAACGTACGGGGCCACCGCTTCTCGGCCTCGATGTCCTTGGTCGTCATCGTGTTCCTATGGGCGCCCCTGGTCGTGGTGGTGGTCAATGCGTTCAACGGAGACGAGCTATTGGTCGGTTGGGGTGGAGCGACTCTGCGCTGGTTCCACACGGCGTTGCAAGACGCGGAAGCCCGGGACGCATTCCGCCAGACACTTATCGTCGGCGTCATGTCGACGGCGATCTCCATCTCGCTCGCGGTGACCGGCGCGATGTGGTGGCGTCACGCCTCGCCCCGAGCGCGCCGCCGGTACCAACTCGTGGTCCTTCTCAACGTCATCCTGCCCGAGGTCGTGTTCGCGAGCGCGATGTTCTTGCTGTTCGTCCGGGTCGGCTTGCCACTCGGGCTCCCGGCGGTGGTGATCGGGCACACGGTGTGGAACACGGCGTATGCCATCTTGATCATCCAGGCGCGGATGTCGGTGCTCGACCCCGTGCTGGAGGAGGCCGCCGCCGACCTCGGGGCCGGCAAGTGGGAGACCTTCCGGAAGGTGACGGTCCCCGGGCTGTTGCCGGGCATCCTCGTGGCGGCGTTGCTCACGTTCACCTTCTCCTTCGACGATGTGGTGACGTCCTATTTCATGGCGGGGTCCTCTGTGAACACGCTGCCGCTGGAACTACTCGGGCTGATCAGGTTCCGCATCGGTCCCGAGGTCAATGCGATCGGGACCGTCGCCATGCTTGTGACCGCGGGAACGGCCCTGATCGGGTACCTCATCGCCTCGCGCATGAATCGGGGTCGCCGCGAGGCGCTGCCGCTCGGCTTCAGGTAGACCGGATCAGGAGAGCCGGCGAGGAACGCTCCCACGCCAGCGGGCGCGGTGCAGCACGCGGCCGTCAGCACGAATGACCAGACGGAGGTCGTAGGTGAAGACCTCAGCCGAGCAGCCGAAGTCGCCTGTCGCGGTTGTGCGGACGTCCGTGCTCGGTGTCTTCACGCGGAACATCGCCCGCCCCTGGGCAGTGGCGTCCAGCGGATCCGCGGAGCTCACGAACGCTCGATAGCTGCGGGCCTCCTCGACACGAAGCCCCTCCTCAGGATGCTCGACCCGCTCTTCGTCCGAGGCCTCGATCCCCGAACGCGCCGCGATGCCGTCGGTCACCACGCGCCACGTGGAGCGACCGGGGAGCGCTCTGAAGCCCGTCGGGTCCTGTTCGTCGAACAGGGTCCCGGTTGGCTCGAAGGCTCGCGCGTCATCCGGTAAGCCGGGGAGGAGAAGCTCGCCGCCCCCTTCGCCGCCGATGTGCAGC
>JAYVBZ010000231.1:0-2932 GCA_043750215.1 Actinomycetota bacterium | reverse complement strand
CCCCGCGCGGCATGCACACCGATGATCTGCCCGCGGGCCCCGGCAAGCTCCAGAGCAGGCCCGATCGCGGCGACGGCCGCGCCGAGCGCTTCGCGGTCCTGCGGCCAGATGAAGTAGCCCTTCGCGCCGACGGACAGCGCGGCCCGCAACGAACCGACCGACTCCCTGGTGTCCAGTGCAACCACCACATGGTGCCCGACCTCGAGTGCACCACAGAGAGCCGGCTGTGCGAGAACAACATCCGGCTCTAATTGCCGAACCGCCTCCGCCAATCGCCGGTCATCGTCTGCAGAGGCCACCACCCGAGCTCGCCCGCTCCGATCCAGAAGGTTCATCACCTCTTCGGCGACTTCACCGCTCTCCATCCCCAGGACGACTCTCGCTCCCTCTTCCACTGCTTCACCTCCGAGTTCCCTGGGAGAGGAGGCCTCGGCGCAACCGTACCCACGCTCACCGACACAGCACTTTCAGATGAGCCTTAGCGTGTCGGGCCCCCGGGCTAGAGTGGCGCCATGGCGCAAGTGATCTCACTAGATACCTATCGCGAACGCAGGAACCCCTTGGCCGCAGCAATGGCACGGCTGGAGGGAGCAGTCGGCCGGCTGGATCCGCTGGTCCGGAAGGAGCGAGGGGCGCTCGGACGGCGGCTGGAACGCGAACTCGCGGCTATCGCCCAAGAGGTGTCTAGGGGCCGGCCGCAGTCGGCGGCCGACCGCGCTGAGCGATTGGCCGATCTCTTGGAGCACCCGGCGGCGGTCGGCTCGCCCCCCTAGACTTCCCGGGTGGACCCCGAAAGACGTCGTGCCCTCATAGCCGCAGCGCTCGCCGCGGGCCTCACCTTGATCGCGGGTATCACCGCGGTATTGTTCACCTCGAAAGGTAACGACGGGGCGGCCCGGCCCCCCTCCGTCTCCCCCACGGCTACCGCCTCCCCGTCCACGCCGAAGGAATCGGTCACACCCGACGCCTACTTGGCGTGGGTGCCCCAGGGTCTGCCATCGGGCTTCACGGCCGGTGCGGCGAAACTCCCGGAGATGGATCGCGTGACGTCGGTGCTGCAGGACAACGTGTGGATGACTCGCTCGACCGATGCCACCGGGACGGTTATCGACTCACCCGCCCCCTACGCCATCCCGATCGACGCGGCAGGCATCGAGCCCAAGAGGTTCGCGAGCTTCTTGCCGAAGCCCTACCGGGCAGTAGTGGCCAGCCTTGGTCCGAACGAAGGCATCCTCAGCGAGACGTCGGCAACCCTTCGACAGATCGGTGTTGGCGGCACCATGACCTTCCACGCCGGGACGGTGAACGTGGTCGCCGTCGTCCCCGACATCCTGATCGGAGCTCAGGAGTTGATGGTGGACGCGCCCACCGCGCGAACCATCGGTGTTCGCCACTCGCGGTATCTCATCATGCATCTGAACAAGGGGGATCTGCCGCCCACGGACGACGAACTGCGATCTCAACTCCTGCCGCTCCTTCCCACGGGCACGAAGTACCCGGTGATACAGGTGCGCGCCCCCGGCGAAACTACCTACCTTCGGTCCGCCGACCTCGTGCTGCCGCAGGAAGACATCAAGGTGCGCTTCGGCGAGTGGGCCGGACGCCCCGGTTCCGGCGGGCTCCTGGAGATCGACCCGAACTGGGTGCGGGACAACATCGTGACCGTGACCGTCCCCCTCATCGGCAAGGTCACCTGCAATCGGCGCCTGATCCCTCCGCTCAGAGCAGCCATGCGCCAGGTGGCCAGCCAGGGCAACGCCTCGGTCGTTCAGGACTACGAAGGCTGCTTCGTTGCCAAATTCCTCCTGAACGATCCGAGCGCGTCGATCAGCCATCACGCGTGGGGGGCGGCCATCGACATCAACGCAGCGGCGAATCCCTACGGCGCAGTGCCGGTTCAGTCGCCCGTGCTTGTCAAGGCGATGGAACAACAGGGGTTCATCTGGGGTGGGCGCTTCATCATCCCGGACGGTCACCACTTCGAGTATCTGCGGCCCGCAGCCAAGGCATAGGTCGGGGGAGCAGGTATCAAGCGCATCGTCTGCACTTGCTCGGGAGCCGGCGGCCCTGGGGCCCCCGGGTCCTGAGCATGCCTCCCGCGGCATGACTCGCGCGTGGGTTCTGCTCCCCCGCGGTCACCTCTCGGCAACCTTCGTCGAACGTACACCCGCCCGTCAGAATGCGCAATCGCGAGCCGCCGGAGCGCCGGGGAGCGGCTGCCGGTTCTAGGCGGGCACCTCGTGTCGCCCGCGAGAACGCAGCGCGACCCACGCCAGCACCGCCCCCACAGCTACCGCGCCGAACGCGGCGGCCACACCCGTGGTTCGCGACGGGGGCATCGCGCCGGCGAACCGCGCACGCAGTCGAACAGGACGGCGGAAATCTTGGATCTGCCAGCCCCGCTCCTCCGCTTCCCGGCGGAGATCCTTATCCGGGTTGACGGCAACAGGGTGTCCGACGGCCTCTAGCATCGGCAGGTCGGTGATGGAATCGCTGTAGGCGAACGAACGTTCCAGATCGATCCCATCGAGCTCGGCGAGTGATCGCATCGCATCTGCCTTGTGCATGCCGTAGGAGTAGAACTCGAGCGCTCCGGTGTAACGGTCGTCCGCGCCGACGGCGGCTCGCGTCGCGATCACGCCGCTCACCCCGAAGTGGCGGGCCAGCGGTCGAACGATCTCCTGCGGGGACGAGGAGACGATGTAGATCCGCCTGCCCTCGCTCCGATGCAGCGCGATAAGATCGAGCGCCTCCTGATAGACGAACGGATCGATCACCTCCAGTAGCACCCCTCCAACCAGACGTTCGAGCTCGCCACGATGCCAGCCCTTCGTCAAGGTCAGCATGCCTTCCTTCAGACGAGCCATCTTCTCCTCATCCGCCCCGATCAACAGGTAGACGAGCTGCGCGTAGGCGCCACGCAGAAGCTGCC
>JAYVBZ010000230.1:0-4061 GCA_043750215.1 Actinomycetota bacterium | reverse complement strand
TGCGATCCGCGGAAGGAACTGCGCCCCCGTTCGGACAGCGTTCACGCGAACGCGCTCGCTCCATGTGCCACCGTCGTCGTCGCTGGTGCGCATGAAGATATCTGGTTGGCTACTGGTGGGGTTCGGGGAATCCGTGTAGATCAGGTACAGTCGGCCGTCGTTGACACCGCCGCTCCGATCCCACGCAAGGCCCGTTTCTGAATCCACGGTGCGCCTGCGCTGCGGCGTGATCGATTCGAATTGCTGCACGTTCGTCGTGCCGATCACGGTCGCCGGGGCGAAAGGGCCTGGCCCCAGCCCATCGGGGTCGAGGCTGGTCTTGATCTGCGCGATCTTGGGTGAGCCCGCGTCCTTGGTGCAGACCTGCATCACCTCACCGGCGGGGCCAACGGCGACATCCCCGAAGCTGCACCCCTTGGTCCCCGGGATATCCTGGGTGGCACCGAACGGAGACACCGAACCAAGACCCGACACGGAGGCGCCGACCGCCTGCATGCTGCCGCGGTTGTTCCACACCATCCACACCGAACCGTCACCGGTGGTCACCGTCGGTTGATCCACGGAAGAGCCGCGATGGTCGGGGTCGCCCGCCCTGGTGGCGAACCCCTGGGCCACGCCCGAGATGGGGGGTGGCGTCGGAGCGTAGGGCCCGATCTGCGTCCAAGAATCCCCTCCGTCCACCGACAGCGCCATCCGGATGATCGTGGAGTCACTACCGTCCAGCCACACCAGGAAGAGGTTCCCGTATCCATCCCACGACGCGGTTGGGTCACAGCATGCCTGGCCGAAGTCATGAGCAGGATAGGTCCTGTTCGCGAACGTACGCCGCGTGAAGGTTGCCCCCCCATCGTGGCTCACGCCCAGCATGAGTCCGTAGTAATCGAGATTGGAGACGACCACCACGTTCTGGGGGTTCGTGGGATCGACCGCGACCGTCGACTCGCTCTGATTCTGCTTCATGCGACTGACGTTGACGTTGGCCGGGATGGCAGCACGCGCGGGTACGGCCGTGAGGAACAGACCGGTGAGAGTCAACAAGAGTGCGAACGAAGCAGATCTGCGCAACAGTGCCTCCTTGAACGGGACCCGGCGATGGTACCCCCTGACGGAACGGGAGCGGCCCTGCGCGAGGAAGAACGCTACCGGACCAGGCGCGAAAGCCGGCGGTCGGCGAGGATCTTTCCGCCCGTCTGGCACGCCGGGCAGTACGTCACTTCGTGCGACTCATAGCTCACGCGGCGCAGGTCCCCGCCGCACACAGGGCAGGGCTCCCCGTAGCGCCCATGCACCGCGAAGTGATCTCCGAGCTTCACCGGGAGCCCGCCGGTCCGGCGCCGTTCGACATCCAGCGCCTGGGAAAGGATGGAGAGGACGGCCTGGATCAGCCGGGTTCGTTGGCCCGAAGTGAGCGTGGCCAATGCGACGTAGGGGCTCAGGCCGGCTCGGTGCAAGATGTCGTCGCTGTAGCCTCGACCGATGCCGGCCGCCGTTCGCTGGTCGCGAAGGATGGTGTGAACGCGTCGCGTGTCATCAGCCACACGTACCCACTGGGCGAACTCGGGAGCCGTCGCCTCGGGCCCCAGCTTCTGGAGCGGTCCATCGTCTCCGGGCGCCAAGCACCACCATCCTGCCTTGCGCTCCCGCCCGAACTCCTTGACCAACACCGACGGACGGCCCTCGCACCGGATCCGCAACACCGCTCCGCGAGGCTTGGTGGCCTTGGGAGGGTCTTCGATATCGATGCGGCCGCCTTGCGACAGATGCACCAGAAGCCGGTATCCCTGATCCAGCCCGGCGACGAGGAACTTCCCCCTGCGACCCAGGCTGGTGACTCCACGGCCGATCAACTCCGCGGGTCGAGGCGAGTAGGTCTTCAGTGACGAGAAGTGGAGTGCGTCCAGCGCGACGATCTCGGACCCAACGATGGCAGCGCTGAGCCGTTCGGCGAGCGCCTGCATCTCGGGAAGTTCGGGCACGATGCTACCCCGCCGCCACCTCAGCCGCGGCCTTCCGCACGATCTCGATGCACTCGTCGATACGGTCGGCGTGTGTCCGATGGCTCACGATGCAGGCACGGATCAGGTAGCGATCCTGCACGAGCGTCGAGGAGAGGAATACCCGCTTCGAGTCGTTGATCTTTCTGAGCAGTTGGGTGTTCGCCTCGAGATCTCGGCGCGCGAGCCTGAACGCAACGACCGTGAGCTGCGGATCCCACGGGAGTTCGAGGAGCGGGTCTTCCGCCAAACCGTCCCGGAGCCGCAGGGTGAGGTCGAGTTTCTCGTCCAGCGCTTCGCGGAACGCCCCGACGCCGTGCAAGACCAGCGGCATCCATACCCGGAGTCCGCGCCAATCCCGGGACAACTCGGGCGAGTACTCGGAGTAGTTCGGGAGTTCGCCCTCGGGTGCAAGATCCTGGAGGTAGGCGGCGCCCTCGAAATGGGCATCTCGGAGCGCCGCGCCCTCCCTCACGACCAGCGCCCCGGTCCCGTACGGCAAGAAGAGACCCTTGTGAGGATCGAGCGTGATCGAGTCCGCCCGAGTGATCCCGTCGAACCGCGTCCGCCCTCTTTCGGTGAGCTGGAAGAAGCCGCCGTAGGCGGCGTCCACATGGAACCAGAGGTCGTGCCGGGCGGCGGTCTGGGCTATGGCGCCGAGCGGGTCGACGGCGCCTGTGTTCGTGGTCCCCGCAGACCCCACCACCAGGAACGGACGGAGGCCCGCCTGCCGGTCGGCTTCGATGAGTCCGCGCAACGCGTCGGGGTCTAGCCGCAGCTCACGGTCCGTCGGAACGATCCGGAGGTTCCGTTCGCTGAAGCCGGCGAGTGCAGCCGCTTTCGTCACGCTCGCGTGGGTCTGGGCGCTGACGTAATAGGTGCCGTCCAGGAAGTCGGGCCCGAGCTTCGCATGACGCGCCGTCACGACGGCCGAGAAGTTCGCCATCGAGCCTCCGGATGTGAGGATTCCCTGCGAGCCCTTCGGGAAGTCGAAGAGGTCACACAGCCATCGGGTGACGTTCTCTTCCAACTGCACCACCGCCGGACTCGGACCCCACAGGCCGGCATACCGGTTGACCCCCTGGGCGATGAACTCCGCGAGCGCAGCCGTGAATAAGCCGCCCCCGGGGATGTAGGCCAGATAGCCCGGTCCCGAGTACTCGAACGTTCGCGCCACCGCGTCCTGCACCTCGGCGAACAACTCGTCGAACGGGCGGCCTTCCTGGGGTGGGGTGCCGCGGAGTCGGCGAGCCAGGTCAAGCGCACCCTCGGTCGCCTCGGCAGGTGCGTCTTCCAGCCCTCGGATGAAGTCGACCAGGTACGTGAGAGCTGCCTGACCCATCTGGCGCATCTGAGTCGGCGACGGATCAAGCGGCATCGGCATGGTTCACATCGTAGCGGGGGTCACTGCTCCCGCCCCGACACCGTCGGATCTAGGAACGGGACGGGTCGACCGAGTCCAGCAACCGTCGCGAGATCTCGGTTACGTCGTCCACCGCGGTTCGGAATGCGGTTTCGTTCTTCTTCGAAGGCTCTCGATACCCGCTGACCTTCCTCACGAACTGGAGTGCGGCAGCAGTGATCTCCTCTTCGGTAGCGGGGGCATCTCCGCCTCGCAAGGTCTTGATGCTTCTACACATGGCCGAACCCTATCTTGCACGGCGCTCAAGGTCGAACGAGGTCGCGAACCAGTGCCGCGGCCGCACGCGCGCGCATGACATCGGCGTCGGTCGGCTTGGAGCGCGCGAATCGCTCACGTTCCAGGGTTCGCACCACTAGCTCAGCAGCTTCGATCACGCCGCTGGCGAGAGCGGCGTCCCCTCGCAGCTCCCGTAGATACTCACTCGGTGTTCGGTAGGTACGCCGTGGATGTCCCAACGGAGTCAGTGCGGTTGTGAGATCTGAGAACGCGATCCCGGCTCCTGCGTCGGCCGGTTCGTCATCGCGCCGCCGGCGCCGGCGCCGCCGCCAGATAACGATCGGACACGCAAGCAAGGCGACTGCGGCGATCCCGACGTGGCGCCGCCCCCATCCTGCCAATCGGCCCATCTCACGAACGGTCGCCCC
>JAYVBZ010000229.1:0-2804 GCA_043750215.1 Actinomycetota bacterium | reverse complement strand
CGTCGAAGAAGGACTCCAGGACGGCGCGCTCATCGCCCAGCAGCGACGCGTCGGAGACGTTCAGCGCGCTGGAGAGTCGGGCGAGTGTCTTCAGGGATGGTTCGACGTGACCGTTCTCATAGCGAGAGAGTCGGGCTTTCGGGATCCCAGAGAGTTCCTCCAGTTCGGACTGACTGAGTCCGGCTTTGAGGCGAGCCTCGCGAAGCCGATTCCCGAAGTGTTTGCCGTCGTTCGCGGACATGGTTTCGACTCCTTTAGTTCCGGGGAGAACCCTGTTTCGGAGACCCTAGCACAGGGTTTCGGAGGGGAGATCTGGACAGAAAGATGGCGGAGCCGCGCGTGCGACCCCGCCACCCCGCGTGCAGTCTTGCTACTTGATCTCGACCGATGCGCCGGCAGCCTCGAGCTGCTCCTTGGCCTTGTCGGCGGCTTCCTTCGTGACCTTCTCAAGGACCGTGCCGGGGGCGCCGTCCACGAGGTCCTTGGCCTCCTTGAGGCCCAGGCTGGTCAGCGCGCGCACCTCCTTGATGACCTGGATCTTCTTGTCGCCGGTTCCCGTGAGCACGACGTCGAACTCCGACTGCTCCTCGGCTGCCTCGGCGCCACCACCGCCCGCGGGGGCGGCCATCATCATCGGCGCGCCGGCCGCCGCCGTGACGTCGAAGGTGTCCTCGAACTGCTTGATGAACTCGGACAGCTCCAGGAGTGTCATCTCCTTGAATGCACCGAGTAGGTCGTCCTGGCTGAGTTTCGCCATGATGGGTTACTCCTTCCCTTCTTCGTCTGTGGGTTCGTCGGTTGCGGGTTCTTTGGTGGTTTCGGG
The DNA here is from genome assembly GCA_043750215.1 of Actinomycetota bacterium. GTDB lineage: Bacteria > Actinomycetota > UBA4738 > UBA4738 > HRBIN12 > JANXVR01. The sequence goes on along the minus strand of JAYVBZ010000229.1, from coordinate 1,981 downwards.
GGTTGGACCATCGGGAACCGGGGGAGCCTCCGCCGAGTCGGCCTCGGCCTGAGCGGCTCCGGTGTCCTCTGTTGTGGTTTCGCCCTGCCCCGTCGCCGAAACGGCCGCTGCCGACTCGGCTGCGGCATCATCTTCCGCGGGCTCTTCGGCAACAGGTTCGGCGGACGCTGCGACTTCTTCGGGGGCTTCCTCTACCTCTGGGGCGGGGAGTTTGGCTTTGTAGGCTTCTAGGAGGCTTAGGAACTTGCTTTGGGCCGAGACGAGCATGGTCGCGGCTCGGGTGATCTCGCTCTTGAGGAGGCCGGCGATCTTGGACAGCATGACGTCGCGGGATTCAAGGCTGGCGAGCGCTTTGGCATCCTCTGCGGACAGGATCTTCCCGTCCATGTAGCCGCCCTTGAGGACAAGGGTCGGGTATGCCTTCGCCGCGTCGACGACCTTCTTGGCGGCCGCGACTGGGTCACCGGAGATGAAGGCGACCGCGGACGGACCCGAGAGCATCTGGTCCAGTTCGTCGATCCCGGCGTCTGCGGCGGCCCGAAGCATCAGGGTGTTCTTCACGATCGCGAATGTCGCTCCCCCTTCGGAGAGGGAACGGCGTAGCGCGGTGATATCGGACACGGTGAGGCCACGGTATTCGGTGAGCAGCAAGGCGTCGGATCCTTCGATCCGTCGCTTCAACTCAGCTACCCGTTCAACTTTTTCGGCTCTGGGCATCGCGTCTCCTGATCCATAGAAAAAGCGCGTCTCCGCAGACAGCGGAGACGCGCGAGGTGGATCAGCGTCTTCGATCGCCTCGGCAGGTACCCCGGAGGGATTGTGCGTGTGCCCCTGCTGTCTGTGGCTCATGGAGGATACGCCAGTGCGCAGACCTGCGACAACGCGAAGGGCCGGCCCCTCCGACCGGCCCCGACGCATCCACGATATCTAGGCTAGTGAGCCGCGAGGTTGCCGCCGCTGAGCAGCTGCTCGACGGTCTGGGTCCCGGTCCACGGGACCGGTCATGATCGCTGGTTCGACCGATACCGTGTCGGTAGCGTGATGTATGGTGGCGATGTATGTTGACGACCGTGAAGCGGACGCAGATCTACCTCGAGGAGCGCCATGCGCAGGAGCTGGATCGCCGCGCTCGGGCTCGGCACACGACACGGTCGAAGATCATCCGCGAGGTGCTCGATGACTATCTGGGAACCGGCCCCGGAGAGGAGGAGCTGCTTCAGCGGTTCCGCGACGCGGTCGACAAGGTGTATGGGATCGCGCCGTACCTGCCGGAAGACTATGTACGCGAGATGAGGGATGCGGGCGCCAAGAAGCTCGATGACCTCGAGGAAAGGTGGCGCGGGTGAGCGCCGTTCTCGACTCGACGGTGCTCATCGATGTTCTCCGCAAACGACCAGAAGCTCGGGCATACCTGAGGAGCCTTACCCAGCTTCCGACGTGTTCAGAAGTGACCCGCGTCGAGATCCTGACCGGCCTGCGATCGCACGAGCGCGCCCCGGCAGAGGAGCTCTTCCAACTACTCCGCTGGGAGCCGATGGACGAGCGGGTGGCGCGGGAAGCAGGCGAACTCGGGAGACGCTACCGACGAAGCCACGGGCTGGGTGCCACAGATCTCATCGTGGCGGCCACAGCGAAGCTCGCCGGGCTCCCGTTGGCCACGTCGAACGTCAAGCATTACCCGATGTTTCCACGGCTCAAGTCGCCGTACTGACGCGGAGCGGTTATGCCCCGATGTCGGCCGACTCCTTCGGATGAGTTGGGTCGATGTGGATGCTGGGTCCCATGGTGGAGCTGATCGCCAGTCCCACGATGTAGCGACCCTTCGCTGAGGACGGCCTGACTCGAAGGATCTCGTCCACGACGGCAAGGTAGTTCTGGATGAGCTGCTGCTCACCGAAGGACTCCTTGCCCACGATCAGGTGGATGTTCCCGGTGCGGTCGGTTCGGTATTCGACCTTGCCGCCCTTGATGTCGGAGACCG
>JAYVBZ010000228.1:0-1942 GCA_043750215.1 Actinomycetota bacterium | reverse complement strand
CCCCGTTATCAGCCCGAGGCCGATAAGCAGCATCGAGGCCATGTACAGCCAGTCGACCCAGGCATTCACCGGGACGAAGCCGATCGGCGCGCCCTGGGCTGTGAAGCCCACAACCGCGTGCCCACCGGTGATCGTCTGGTAGATACCGGTGAATGGGCCGGATAGCGCGAACATCACGCCGCTTGCCGGTGATCCACCGTGGATCCATGAGTCGGCATTCGCCGTCCCGAACCCGAAACCGAACGCCTTGTCCAGGAAGGCCCACAAGAACTCGAAGCCGATCAAGATCCTTGCAACGCCGAACACGTAGTTGAGGCCTCGACTCTGTCGGGTCTCAAGCTCCGCCTCCGGAACATCGAGGGTTCTGTGTTGGATCGTCTGCATTACCTCCACCTCCTTCGTTCCTGGTTCCATCCTCGGTCCGTAGGGGCTCCCTGACACCTGCCGGTTGACCCCGAGTCGGAGGGACCTTTGGGAGTGTCTGGATGTTCCCCGGGCGAGCAGGGGATGGGGTGAAGGGGCGGCCGCGCGCGCTATTCGACGCTGCCGGGCATGGTCGTATGGCGGGCGAGGTAGGCGGCGGCCTCGGCGCGACGTGCCACCTCCAGCTTCGACAAGATGCTCGAGACGTAATTCTTCACCGTCTTCTCGGCCAGGCCCAGTTCGACGCCGATCTCTCTGTTGGTCCGGCCGTCGGCGACCTGGGTAAGGATCCGCTCCTCCTGCGGCGACAGGCGAGCCAGGCGTTCATCCTGCATGAGGTGCTTGCCCTTGCGCAGCCTGTCCAGCACGGAGGTAGTGACCGAGGGATCGAGCAGGGAGTCCCCGGCGCCAACCGCGCGGATGGCTCGCAATAGATCGTTGGACTTCACCTGTTTCAAGACGTACCCAGACGCCCCCGCCATGATCGACGCGAACAGCGCCTGGTCATCCGAGAACGAAGTAAGCATCAGGACCCGCGTGGCAGGGTTGTTGGCCCGGATCTCGCGGGTCGCTTCGATCCCGCTCCCATCCGCCAGTCGCACGTCCATGACGACCACGTCTGGGGTGGTTCGAGCGGCCTCGTCGACCGCCTCCTGCACGGTTCCTGCCTCGGATGTCACGACGATGTCATCCTCCGCCTGCAACATGGCACGGATCCCGTCGCGCACGATCTCGTGGTCATCAACCAGCATCACGCGGAGCATCGGCTTCTTGGTCACCCACACATCCTAGTGAACGGCGGCCTGAGAGGGCGTGCCGTGCTCGGCGATGATCGCATTCGCCACCCGGTCCAGGAAATCCTTGATGGTGGCCTCAGCCACGCGGGACAGGATGGCCCGGTCCAGGACGCGCCCCAGGGCCCTCAGGGGTGGATCGTACCGGGCGCTCATCGCCAGTTGTGTTCGCGAATCTTCCAGGCGTGCGATCTCCAAGTCCGCCTCGAGCGCCGGGAACAGCCCCGAGGCGCCTGAGGGGGTCCACTGCAAGGGCAGGACGGTCTTCGAGGCGAGCTCGACGGGCACGCCAAGCGTGATCTCGACCTTGCGCTCGATCCGGACCTCATGGCCGAATCCCACCTTGGCCAGCAGCACGTCACCGTGATGCGTGGCCTCGGTGGCCAACCCCGGCAGCCACGACTGCGGGCTGCGTCGTAGGAGGTCGGTCACCGTGGTCGGCTCGATCGCGAGTTCCACGAAGTACCTGGCGAACATAAATGGAGTATCGAGGCCCCACCAGACGCCTCCAACGGCCAGAGGTCCTGCTCCCGGCGGGTACACCGGCAAACTCAGATCGGGAGGGTGGCCCGAACCGTGGTCCCTTCGCCCGGAGTGCTCGTGATCTGGATCTGTCCGCCCAGCGAGCCGACCCGTGACCGCAGGTTCGCCAGTCCCATGCCGGGCCCCTTCGCGGTCGCGACCTCGAAACCGATACCGTCGTCGTCGATCTCGAGCACACCCCC
>JAYVBZ010000227.1:0-3040 GCA_043750215.1 Actinomycetota bacterium | reverse complement strand
TCGCCCTGTTCGATGATCACCAGACCTGCCGCGACCGTTACGTCGCGAACGCGCGCCGCGATGAGGCCCAGGTCATAGCTATCGAGGTCGCCGAACAACGGGATGTTCGCCAGTCGGTGGGCATCGATCATGGGGCGAGCTTCGCACAGGCGCGGCCTGATGGCGAACTCAAGTGGAGGCGGCCAGGAGCCACTCCACCAGGTAGTCCGCGAACGAGGGCCGGACGAAGATCCGTGTGGTCTCGCCCCGTTGCTGGAGGATGATCGGGGCTTCCGCGAGCATCGTCTGCGCGCACGCACCATCCGCCCACTTCGAAGGATGAAGATCGAGCGAACATCCCTTCGCAAGTAGATCTCGGGTGCCCCGCCCGCTCATGTCGAGTACGGCGCGGCTGGCGCTAACATCGACGACCGACTCCGCGCGTTCCCAGTCGGCGTTGCTCTCGGCGTCTGCAGCGCGGACGACGAGCCATTCGTTCGGCCCGAGCCACAGGGCGTCCGCGTTGTGCACGTCCTCCCATGTGTTCGGCGAGGTCGGAAGCCCCAGCAAGACAGGATCCCCTGTGCGTATGTTGGTCTGCGACAGGAGCGACATCTCGGTGACGTGAACCGCGCCTGCCGTGATACCGGTGATCCTCACTAGATCCTGGGCGCGATGTTCCAACGGGCTTCGCTTGCGCAACTTAACCATCGCGCCTGGCCCCCTCGGGGTCATAGAACACGGGCGCCGTGACTTCCGCTGCGATGGTCCCACCGGGGAGCGGGGCGTAGATGGTCTCGCCGTGCCGCGCGCGGCCACCCCGGACCATCGCGAGCGCGAACGTCCGTCCAAGTGATGGCGACGCATATGAGGAGGTCACGTGTCCGACCATCGCCATCGGGATCACGCCGGTATCGCGATCCACCAGTTGCGCCCCTTCGGGAAGCAGCCGGTCCGGCTCCATGGGCAGCAGTCCCACCAGCTGCTTGCGGTCGGGGCGAACGATGTCAGAGCGCGCGAGCGATCGCTTCCCGATGAAATCCGAATCGTCTTTGCGGATGATCCAGCTCATCCCCAGGTCGCGGGGGGTCACCGTCCCGTCGGTGTCCTGCCCGACGATGACGAAGCCTTTCTCCGCGCGCAGGACGTGCATCGACTCTGTGCCGTACGGCGTGATGTCCTGCGCTGCACCGGCGTCCATCACGGCCTCCCACATGGAGAGCCCGAACCAGCCGGGGACGTTGATCTCGTAGGCGAGTTCGCCGCTGAAGCTCACGCGGGCCACGCGCGCGGGTATTCCGGCAACCTCGCCCTCACGCCACGTCATGAACTGGAACGATGCGGCGTCCACCGCGAAGGAGGTGCCGAGCGCCGCCAGGACGTCGCGCGCACGCGGGCCGTTCATCGCGATGGTCGACCACTGCTCGGTCACGCTGGTGCAGGAGACTTGGAGGTGCCGCCACTCGGTCTGGAGCCATTCCTCCATGTGATCCAGGATGCGGGCGGCGCCGCCGGTGGTGGTCGTCGCGACGAACCGGTGCTCGGTCAGGCGCATCACGACGCCGTCGTCGAACACCATGCCGTCCACACCGAGCAGCACGCCGTACCGGATCGATCCGACCGCGAGGGTAGACATCTTGTTGGTGTAGATCCGGTCCAGGAACACGGCGGCGTCGGGCCCGACGATCTCGATCTTCCCCAGCGTGGAGGCATCCATGACTCCTACCCCTGTTCGAACCGCGAGACATTCGCGATGCACGGCGGCCTCTATGTCCTCACCCGCGACCGCAAAGTACCACGGGCGCTTCCACTGGCCGACGTTCTCTAACGGCGCGCCGCGCTCGACGTGCCAGGAGTGGATCGGCGTCGTGCGGATCGGATCTAGGAGCAGCGGCCCTCGGTCCAGGCCCGCGAGCACGGAGTAGGGGACTGGGGTGTAGGGCGGTCGGGCGTTCGTCGGGCCTTGCGCGCCGGGACCAGCGCCCAGGGCGCCGTTCACGATGGCGGCGGTGAGCACGCCGGACGTGCGGCCTTGGTCGATCGCGGTACCGATGTAGGTCTCGCGCTTCACATGCTCGATCGAACGGAGCTGACGTCCCGTTGCTGCCAGCACGTCCGCAACGGTCGAGTCGCGTTGTAGATCGACGTAGTGGTGCGTGAGGTCAGGTCCCGGCGTGAACCAGTAGGGCGTGACGGGATCGATGCCCTCACCGGCCGCGGCCCCGGTGATCTCAAGCCAGGGCGGGCCTACGCCCTCGGGAAGGAAGCACGCCACCGCCTGGTCGTAGCGGAGGCCGCCGTTGATCCCCCGCCACAGCTGCACTGCTGGATCCCACCCGCCGGCCACGGCAAGCAGGTCCGCCTGGAACGTCGTAGCTTCGCCGCCGGGCCCGATCGCGTGAATCGCCGTCACTCGCGGGTTGCCCTCCGTGCCGCTGGCAGCCCAGCCCATCCAAACATCGACGCCCATCGCGCGTAGCCGGTCTACGCCGGGCGGCCCCGGCGGACCGACATGGAGCACAGCCGTCACATCGACGCCGGCGTTGTGCAGGGCCAGCGCCGACTCCAACCCGGACGGGCCGTTCGAGAAGACGACGGCCCGCTCTCCCGGCAGCACGCCGAACCTCTCGGCATAGATGCGCGCGGCGGAGGCGAGCATGATCCCGGGCCGGTCGTTATCGGCGAACGCGATCGGCCGCTCGTGCGCCCCCGTCGCCAGGACAACGCGTTCCGCCCGGACGTGGTGGACGCGCGCGACCGGCTGTGTGCGCTCATAGATCAACACGTAGCCGTCGTCATAGACACCGAGGGCGGTGGCTCGGGTCAAGAGGGAGGTCTCTTCTCGCGTGGCAAGTTCGCCGATCAGGGCAGCGATTTCGTCGCTCGCCGGTGACGTGCCCCCTAGCCAGTGGCGTTCGTCGACCAGCAGCACGCGACCGGCGGCCGCCTGCGCCGCCCGGAGTCCGGCGATCCCGCCACCGACCACCAGGGTCTCGACGTGGATATGTCGGTGTTCGGAGACCGGCGCACCGGCGTCATCGTCCGGCAAGACGCCGACTCC
>JAYVBZ010000226.1:0-2707 GCA_043750215.1 Actinomycetota bacterium | reverse complement strand
CCCTCGCCGCCATGGCCCGTCGCCGCGAACAGTCCTTCGCCCAGCCAGCCGACGATCGGGCGCTGGTCGGGGGACATGGGCCGGATGCCCCAGCGGACGCTCGCTACCGGCGCGTCGCCCAGCGCAGGGACGGCGCGGATGGCGCGACCCGCGATCAAACTTGGCGCCTCGGTGTCTTCCGGCTCATCGCGCAGCATCGGGTGGTGCGACGCTCCGCACACCACCGTTCCGTCCTCCATCGGGTTCAACCCCACCGTCACCTCGGGCACGCCCGAACCCTCTTCCGCGAACATCCGCGCGGTTGGGAGCTCGTCGCCCCCGCTGACCTCAACGTCTTCCGCCACGAGGTGACGCAACAGACCTGGCGACGCGGCGAGTTCGACGATCCAGCCGCGCTCGCCGGTTACCGGCAGCAGGGCACCGAGTGGACGCACCAGTAGCTCGGACCACGGTCCCGCCGCCACGATCACGGTGTCCGCCGTGATGAGACCGTCGTCGGTGGCGACGCCCGTGACACGGTCGCCAGAGGTCGTCAGGGCCCGAACCGTCGTGTGACGTCTGATCTGAGCACCCTGCTCGTGCGCGAGTTGCGCCAGCGCTATCGTCAACGCACCGGGATCGACGCGTCGCCCGTGATCGACGAACCACGCTTCAGCGATGTCTTCGGTGAGCGCCGGCTCCTCGCGCGAGAGGTCATCGGCATCCATCCGTTCAGCGCGAACCCCCACGGCTGCGTATCCAGCGGCCCGCTCCCGGACGGTCTGAGCCCCCACGCCGTCGAACGCGAACATCACCTGTCCCAGATCTGACCGGTCGAACCGAACCGGCACGGGGGAGCGGTCGATCGCGGCCAGGTAGACCTGGAGGCTCAGCCGGCTCATCGGTTCGCAGGCGACGTCGGGCGTGATCACGAACCAGCCCTGGTTCCGACCGCTGGCTCCCGACGCCAACCCGTCGCGTTCGACCAGGGTGACGGAGAGGCCTCGGCCCGAGAGTTCGTGGGCGCATGCGGCTCCGATGATCCCGCCCCCGATGATGACGATGTCGGGCATGGGCCGGAGCCTAGCTACAATCTGCAGTGGAGACGTGCCTGAGAGGCCGAAAGGAGCCGCCTGCTAAGCGGTTAACGGGGTAATACTCGTTCCCGGGTTCGAATCCCGGCGTCTCCGCCAGGAAGAAACGCAGGTCAAAGATGATCTGCGACGAACGCCGAACGCCTCGCCCCCCTAAAGGGTTCTTGTGGGCAATATGGTCGAACCTGCTTCGCTCGTGGCGGTCAGCACGGAGGGTGTGCTGGACTTCGAAGAGTTCTTCCGAGCCGGATACCCCCAACTGGCCCGTGCCTGCTATCTGCTCACGGGTGACTCGGTCGATGCTGAGGATCTTGCGCAGGAAACGATGGCCCGGGTGTTCGAGAGATGGGACCGCGTCCGCGCGATGGAGTCTCCTGCGGGGTACCTATACCGAACCGCCTTCAACCTGAACCGGAAACGCATCCGCAGTCTCGCCGTCAGGGCGCGCCGAACCTTCAACGAGGTGCTCTCTCACGACCCGGCCGATCTGGCGGTGACCAGGGACGAGGTGATGGTTGCCCTGGACTCTCTGCCCAAGGCTCAACGACAGGCGCTGGTCCTCGTCGGATGGTTAGGCATGGATGCCAACGAAGCGGGCCGGGTCCTGGGCGTAGCTCCCGCGTCGGTACGAGGTCGCGTTCACAGAGCCCGGATAACTCTCAGAGCTCAGACAGAGGAAGGAGGACAGGACCAGCTATGAATGACCCGAAACCCTTCCTCGATCGGGGAGTCGGCGGTTTCGATCCGTCGCCCGAGGCCTACAAGTCGACGCTGGACCGCATCGATCGCCGTCGGCGAAATCGGCGGATCTCCTCGGCACTGCTTGCCCTGGTGATCGCGGTCGCGATCATCGGTCCGGTTCTCAGCCACCTATCAGGGGGAGGCGTAGGTGTAGGCGAGTCCGCTCCGACTGACGGGGGCGCGGGCAACATTCACCGTCGATCCGTGACACTGACCCTAAGTTTGGAGCCCCACCCCTTCGGGGGGGGCAATGGGCTCATCGCTTCGGGCTGGGTCAAGGTCCCCGACGGGTTCAACGCGTGTCGATCCCACGTCACCGTCAAGATCCAGCACTGGAATGAACTGATGGGGTCCTGGAAGGCGGTAGGGACGCGGCTGACCTCCCGCGAGGGCAAGTACAAGAAGGTCGTAGCTGGTTTCGACCCCGTCAACCCCGGAAAGTACCGCGCCTGGGCCCCGCAGCAAGAGCGGCACAGCGGCCACGACATCTGCGTGGCAGACCGATCGGCCCCTGTGGTGGCGCCCCTAGGTTGACTGACGCCAGGAATATCGACGTCGAACGCAAGGAACGGTCACTTCGGGCGCCGTTTACTTGCCGCCCGGATCGGGAGGCTCCACCAACGCGGCTAAGCCGCGACAGATAGCTTGCGGCTGAGAGGTCGGGGGTCGGATCCCCTTGGGTCCACGCCCTGGCTCGTCTCTCGGTCAGGTTGTCTGAAGAACCCGAAGGCGCGTCGGCGGTCTGACCTCAGTGCTTCGTTCCGACGATCGCGACGAGGCCTTCGGCGAGCGGTTCTGCACCGAAGGTCGAGCGGACCTGGGCGTCCACGCCATGCTCGGACAGCAACGACGGGATCTGCGCGGTGTCGATAAGAACGTTGTCGTGTCGCTCG
>JAYVBZ010000225.1:0-7275 GCA_043750215.1 Actinomycetota bacterium | reverse complement strand
TCTCGACGTGCGGCACAGGACCGCCACGTCGGACCAGTCGGCGCCTTGCCCATGCAGGTCCAGGATGCGATCGGCGATCCACCCGGCCTCCGTGTGCTCGTCCAAGTGGGCAGCCTCATGGACGCTGCCCTCGCCGTTCGCCTCCCAGGCGACCAGGCGCTTGTCGGGATCGGGGCGTTGATCGGCGGGGAGCGAGCCGATGATGATGTCGGCCGCCGCAAGGATCTTGGACCCGCTCCTGAAGTTGGTGTAGAGAGGCAGCCGACGGGCCGGAGACCCGTCCAGCAGTGGGAACTGCCGTGGAAACTCGAAGAGGTTGAACAAGGACGCTCCGCGCCAAGCGTAGATGTTCTGGTCCGGGTCCCCTACCGCGGTCACGGGGTGGCCATCTCCGAAGACGGCTCGCATCAGCAAGGCTTGGGCGACGTTGGTGTCCTGGTATTCGTCCAAGAGAACGGCCTCGAACCGAGCGCGGTACTCTCGGGCCACTTCGGGGTGAGCACGAACCACGGAAAGTGCCTGCTCGATCTGATCGCCGAAGTCGATGACACCCTTCTCGTGCTTCAGTCGGCGGTAGATGGCCCCGGCCTGAGCGAGTTCGATGCGTTCCAAGCTGGACCTGTACGCGCGATCGGAGCGGTGCTCCTTGAGCGCCTCCAGCCGCTCGAGGTTGAAGTCGATGATCTGCTGCGGCGTGATCAGATGGTTCTGCGCTTGGTCGTCCAGTTCCAAGATCTTGGACACGATGGAAGGCTGCCACTCGACCTTCGAGTGTCGGAAGTCGATCATCTCTTCTAGGACCTGGCCACAGAGGTCACTTCGCTGCGCGGGAGACAGGACGCGTCGGCCGGGCTCGATGCCGGCGAGCGTTCCGTAGCGCTCCAGGATCTGGCCGGCGAACCCGTGGTAGTTCAGGATCTCGGGCTCCTCGCCTTCGGGTAGATCGATGGCTGAAAGCGCGTGACGAACCTTCCCACGGAGGTTGTCGGTGGCCTTGTTCGTGAACGTCAGGCAGAGCATGTTCCCCGGACGTACTCCCGGGTTCACGGGGATGTCGCCGTCGGGGGAGAGGTGGCCGACGGCCGCGAGTGCCAGGTAGACAACTCGTGCGGCCATGACGCTGGTCTTGCCCGACCCGGCGCCTGCGATAAGCACGTAGGGCTCGAGCGGCATGCTGATGGCATCCCACTGTTCCTGTGTGATCTGGTCCACGCCACCCATGGCGACCAGGATCTCCGGAGGAACGTCGCTGCGCATCCTCATCCGCCAGCCACTCGGGCAACGGGGAACACCTGGCGGCCCTCCGGGAAGAGCGGGCATAGCGTCTTGTACTCGCAGAAGTGGCAGTCCGCATACGGGTGGGGCGCGTAGACACCCACGTTGTTCAGATCCTTTATCCGCGCGATGAGTCCGCTGAGTCGCTCGCGCATCCGCCCGGCATACGCCTCCTCCTCGCCTTCGCTCACCACCCACTTGCGATGTTCGATGCGACCGTCCTTCCAGTTGCCTTTGAGGTAGGTGAGTTCGACCATCTTCACGGGCTGATACTGCAGAAGCTCCTCGGCCTCCTGTACGGCGAGGTAGTAGATGCCCAGCTGGAGGCTGTCCTCCGCCTTGGGAGCCCGGTCGGCGTTGCCGCTCTTGAAGTCGGTGATGGTGCTGCCCCCGACCGCCGGTCCGATCCGGTCGATGTAGCCGACGACCGTCACTCCGTCCTGGTCGAACTCGAAGTACTGCTCGATGGCGGTCGCCGGGGTCTCGGCGTAACTGTCGAACCAGTTCTTGAGCATCTTCGTCTTGGCGAGGTAGCGGAAGGCTTCGCTCACCGCTCTCGAGGGGAACTCTTGGTGTCGCCAGCGCGCGTCGAGTGCGGTGGTCATGGCCTTGGGTGTTCGCTCCAGCACGCCCTTCTCCACCTCTTCGATGAGCTTGTGGACGGTCTTGCCGACCCACGCGTGGTAGCCACCTGGCCGACCGAGCCCCAGTTCGTTCCGTAGTACGTGTTGGAGGTCGCAGTTCTCAAGGGTGCTGAGCTTGGAGAAACTGAGGTGGAAGTCTTCGTGCAACGGGCGGCCGGTGTCCGTCCACTCTCGCTGGAACCACCATCGAGCCGGATCCACGTCCAGTGCCACCAGGCCGTCCAGCGCGGCCAATCGCTCCGGGGCGCCCAGGTTCACATCGGCGAGTGTCCGGCGCCATAGCGCCGTAGCTTCGCGAACCGACACCGGCTGGTGGAATGGGCCCCGGGGGACGGGAACCCAGGGGATCTTCAACTCGTCGACGAACCGCGAGCGCCCGGCGGGCTCATGTTGGGTGTGGGGATCGCTCGCCAAGAGCACGACACCTCGGCGCGCACGACCCAACACCATCCGGAAGAGCCGACGCTCGTCCTCCAGCCGGGCACGGTTGCGGTCGGCCTGGCTGATGGGGTGATCCAACGCCTCCAGATCGAACATGGGCTCGGGACGCGACAAGCTCGGGAAGTTCCCTTCTACTGCTCCCGCCACTAGTACCGAATCGAATTCCTGCCCTGCAGCGCCGTGGGCGGTCAGGACCTGCACGGCATCCGATGGGATGCGTTCCCACGCGCCGGCACCGGGACCGTGTCCGGCGGTCTCGAGCGAGGTCAGGAACGCCGATGTGCTGGGATCGGCGCTCGCTCCGGCGTCCGCAACGGCGGAGGCGAATGCCACGACGGCGTCCAGCTCGCGTCGCGCTTCATCGTCGTGTTCCGCACGAGCAACGAGCCTTCGGGACATCGGCAAGTCTCGCCACAGGAGCGCGAACGCGTCCAGGACGGACCGATCGGCCACCCCAGACGCCGCATCCAAGACGGTGCGCACCTGCTCCAGTTCGTCCGCTTCCTCCGTCGAGAGTCCCTTCGGATCCTCCATCGCGGCCGCGGGCGCGCCGGTGTTGGTCTGAGCGACTCGCATGAGCCCTCGCGCGAGCGCCGGCGAGAGGCGAACCAGGTCTGAGGTGAGGACCGACTCGATGAGGTCGGCGCGCTGGCCGGTGTCGAGGGCTGCGATCCAGCGCAGTGCCAACACGTAGGGGAAGGTCGCCGGCTCGGCGCCGAGCGAGAGTCCTCGCTCGGGGACGGCGTGCGGGACTCGGGCGTCGTCCAAAGCCCGAAGAAGGCCGCCCAGATGCGTCCCTTGGCGGCGAACCACCACGGCGAGCGATGACCACGGCACGTTCTCCTCGACGTGGAGGCGGCGCAGTTCACGCGCGAGCGCGGCGTGTTCTTCAGAGGTGTGCGCGGCGTGCCACGCTTGCATTTTCACCGGCTCAGCGCCGGTGCGGTGAGGGGTGGCCAGCGAAACCACCGCCGCGCCGGGGAACGTGTGATCGAACCGGATGAGCGGCACGTCGGTTGAGCCCTGGAACGAGAACACGTGCGCGTCCCGGTCTCCGGCAGCGACAACGGTGCGTGCCCCCAGGCCGGCGATGAGCGCTTCCGCCGCCAGAGTGACGTCTTGGTAATCATCGATCATCAGGTGGTCGAAAAGCGATGTTCCTTCGCCCGCTACCCGCCCAGCACGCTGCACCAAGCCTGCGAAGTCCACCACGTTCAGGTCGTCCGCCACCTCCTGGTATTCGCGGTAGAAGCCGGCGAGTTCTAGCCACCCGGTGAGCCCCGCGGCCCCGGCCCGTTCTTCGATGTCCTCAGGCGTCCGAAGTGACTCCTGTGCCCTCGAGAGGAACTGGCGAACCTCATCGGCGAACGCCCGCATCTCCAAGAGGTGTCCATACGCCGGCCATCGTCCGACGTCTTGGTTCGCCAGCAGTTCGCGAACCCGGGCGAACTGATCCGCCGCCGAGAGCACAGAGGGTGGCTCCGTGTACCCGAGCTTGGAGAACCGCTCGGATAACACGTGGAAGGCCAAGCCATGGATAGTGAGGACGTGGAGGGTGGGCAACGACCCCTGGAGCCGTTCCAGCAGGTACGCCGCCGCTTCCTCGCGGGCTCTACGGGAACCCACGATCAACGCGATCCGCTCCGGGTCGGCTCCCGCGTCCATGAGTGACGCCAGACGTTCGCGCAGCGCCGCGGTCTTGCCCGTTCCGGCCCCCCCAGTCACCAGCAGCGCTCCACGCTGGTGCTCCAGGATGACGCGTTGTTGAGGATCGGGACTGAACGAGGGGGTCACGGTGGGGATGCTACTCGCAGGCACCGACACGCCGCGCCGTCGCAGGAAGGCCTAGAGGTCGGGGCGCGGAGGGATGCCGGCGGACCCGAGCGGGCCTAGGTGCGGCGCGCCGTGGATCGTACGTTGATACCACTTGTCGATGTCTCCGGGGCCGATCGCGCCGGCCAGGGAACCATCTCGGAGCACCAGGCCATCCAGTCCGCCCAACCACTCCGCCACCATGTCGAGTGGTTCGTCCGTTCGGAATACCGGTGTGAGGTCAAGGGGTGCCATGCCATCGCGCACTGGCCGCATAGGGTCCCGGCTGCCGACCCTTCTCGCACTGGCCAGGGAGACGGTCCCGATCACCCGCCCTTGGTCGACGACCGGGAATGACTCCTGCGGCGCATCACGAAGATGTTGATCCAGCACCTCTTGCAATGACGTCCCGGCGGACACCCAGGCCGGCGCCTCCCGCATCGCGTCGGCTGCCGTCCCTTGCCCTAGTTGTTCCTGGACGCGGACCCTTGCCTCGGTGCTTCGTCCGGTGGTGATCAAGATGAAGGCAACGAATAGGAGGAACACCCCGAACCCCCCGTTGTTGACGAACTGCTGGTAGCCCAGGAACCCGACCCCGATGCCAACCGCGATCCCCACGTAGCCGGCGGCGCGCTGCCCCGTTCGTCGATCCCCGGTAACGCGCCACACGATCGCGGTCAGCATCCGGCCACCGTCCAACGGGACGGCCGGCAACGTGTTGAAGATCGCGAACAGGAGGTTGAGCCAGGCCAGCTGTCGAACGACATCAAGGACCGTGCCGTGAAGCGGTCGGGCAGCCAGCCAGAACACGCCGCTCATGATCAGTGTGCTGGCCGGTCCCGCGGCCGACACGAGGAACTCCGCGCCGGGCCCCCGGGAGTTCGCCCGGGTCTCGGTGGCGCCACCGAAGAACATCATCGTGATCCCGCGAACCGGGATGGTGAGCAGCCGTGACACCCAGGCATGCGCCAGTTCGTGGACGAACACGGCTCCGAAGAAGGCTGCCGCGAACAATATGGCGAGCCATGGAGCCCCGGACGGGTCAACCTGAGCGAAGACGGAGTACTGGGTGAAGGCGATGAATGCGACCATGACCAGCCAGGTCGGCCCCACATAGATAGGGATCCCGCCGATGCTCCCGATCTTCCACCTCGTGCCTGATCCGAACATGCTTCGAGCCTACCGGGCCTTTCGTCTTCCATACTGCTGGGCATGCGGACGCGATGGATGGTGCCGTCAGGGGCGCTCGCTCTCGCGCTGGTCCTCTCGGGGTGCGGCGGCGGCGGATCGAAGGTCATCTCGGTGGCGCCGACCTCCGGCGGGACCTCGGCGGTACCTCCCCTCACGGGGTGTGAGCCGTCAACGCAACAGGCCCTGGTTGCCGCGGATCTGAAGTTCGACCGGACCTGCATGGCGGTGCCCGCCCACCGAGCCACATCCCTGACCCTCACCAACAACGACCCGGGGAAGTCACACGATGTCGCGATCTATCGGTGGGATTCCTGCTTCGCTCAGGCGGCGCGAGCGGGCAGCACCACGGCGTGCCCCGATCCGTCAGATGGTCTTCGATTCAAGGGTCCAGTTCTCACGCAAGGCCAGACGACCTATCACATCCTGGGATTCAGACCGGGGCGATACGCGTTCATCTGCACGGTGCATCCGTCGATGCACGGCGTCCTCAACGTCGCCTAGCGAGGACTGCTCCCTCGCGGTCCGGGCGTCAGATGCCGGGCAGACCCTGCGATATCGGAGCGAACACCGGAGCACCGACGATGGCCAGCATGTCGCTGAGCTCGCGAGCGTTCCGAACCGCGAAGTCGCGGTAGCAGTTGTTCATGAGGACGTGCGTCTCGCGTACCTGAGTGGATAGCTCTTCGATCTTGGGCACCCACCCCTGCAGCTCATCGGGTGCGTAGTCGTACTTGAACCGCTCGCTCGCGGTCTCGCTCTTCACGTTCCAGGCCGCGGTGTTGCGGCCGTGGAACCTGATCATCGCCAGGTCCTTCGCGGTTGCCGCCGTCACCGACGGAACGCTTGATGTGAACCCTTGCGGCATATCTACACAGACGAACGGCAGATCCAGCTGTTCCAGGAGTCCGAGTGTTTCCTCCCGGTTGTCCTCGCGAAGCCAGCTCTCATGGCGGAACTCGACGGCGACCCGGTAGTCTGGCAGACGCCCGGCGCACTCTTCTATATATGCCTTGCTCGCACGGCTGATGGTGAACCATTGCGGGAACTGAAACAGGACCGCACCCAGCTTCCCAGCTGAATGCAGGGGCATCAGCGCGTCGCGGAAGCGCTGCCATACCTGCTCGAGCAGCGGTGCTGCCAGCTGTTCTCGGTAGCAGAACCGCTTACTCAGCAGGTCGGGCCCCAGCTCGGCTTTCACGTCTCCGTAAAGGGAATCGGGCCGCGTCGGATGGTTGGTCAGCAGCGAGTACGCCTTGATATTGAACGTGAAGTCCGAAGGCGTGCGTTCGATCCACAAGACCGAGTTCCGTTCCGATGGTGGGTAGTAGTAGGTGGAGTCGACTTCGACCAGCGGGAATCTCGTCGCGTAGAACTTCAGGCGAGCCTCGGCCGACGTGGTCCCGGGTGGGTAGAAGCCGCCGTCCTTGACAAGGGTTGGGTCTGTCCAGGAGGACGTGCCTAGGAGGATCCGACCGTTCACCGGTCTGTGTGGCCGCGCACTCGCTTGACCGCCGCGTCTTTCGCTTGCGCCGCCCGCGTCTTCGCGGCGTGCAGAAGTTTCTCGGCCCACACGTACTCGGAAGCCAGGATGGCGAGCCCGGCGACGATGGTGAGGATGCCCGGGCCGGGCAAGACCAGCATCAGCACGCCAGCAAGCAGCACCACCAAGCCGATGACCGTGACCGCGACGCGCTTGGCGTTTCGTCCGATGAACGCGATGACCACTTTGAACGGAACGAATGCCGGGTGGTGATGCCAGCGACGCGCGGGCTCGAGACCGGCATCGCCGAGTTCTTCGACGAACTTTTCAGCCTCGCGTTCGTCGGGGTCGTCTCCCCAGATATCGCGTCGGCGCATGTTCCGCTTCCTCTCGTTCCCGCGAGCCTACCCCGACTGACCCGGACGCAGATCG
>JAYVBZ010000224.1:0-2853 GCA_043750215.1 Actinomycetota bacterium | reverse complement strand
CCACGGGGAAAGAGGCGGCCCTCTACGTGGTCACCGGGACCATGGCGAACCAGATCGGTCTGGCCACGCACTTCGGTGGGAAGGGTCACCTGGTTGGCTGCTTGGCGCATGCGCACGTGGCTACGACGGAGGTCGCCACGTCGGCCGCGCTGTCGGGCATCTCCTATCGGACGGCGCCGGGACACGAACGTGGGTGGATGAGGGCAAAGGATGCTCGCGTGCTGGTCGAACCCGACAGCTACTACGACGTTGAGGTCGTGGACCTCCTTGCCGTGGAGAACACCATAGGGAACGCCCAGGGTTCGGTCATGCCCGTCGAAGAGCTGCAGCAGATACGCAAGGTCACCGAACAGGCGGGGTTGCCGATCCATATGGATGGGGCCCGCATCTTCAACGCTGCCTCCGCGGCGGGCGTCGCCGTCACCGAGTGGACCGACCAGGTCGACACCTTGATGTTCTGTCTGTCGAAAGGTCTCGGTGCACCCATCGGGTCCGTGTTCTGCGGCCCTGCTGAGCTCATCCGCGAGGCGCGCCGCCTCTGGATCTTGTTCGGGGGAGCCTGGCGCCAAGCGGGGATCATGGCGGCCGCCGGACTCATCGCCCTGAAGGAAGGTCCCGGGCGTCTCCACGAGGATCACACCCGAGCCAGGCGGATCGCCGAGGCCATGGCGGAGCTCATCCCCGGCAGCGTCGATCCCACCACGGTTGAAACGAACATGGTGTTCGTGGACACAGAGGTGGTGGGGCTGGCAGCTCTCGACGCCATCGAACGTCTGCAGGCCCTCGGCGTCGGCACCACCTTGATCGGGACGAAGGTCAGGATGCTCACCCACGTCGACATCGACGACCACGCGGTCGGGTTCGCCCTGGACGCGTGGGCGTCCATCCTGAGCTGAAGGAGCGCACATGGGCATGTTCACGAAGAACTACCCGGAGGAGATCGCGGGTCGGATCCCGCCGGGGCAACGGCTGGTGAAGTCGTGGCCGGTCTTGCATTACGGACCCATCCCGAAGTTCGACGGCACGCAGTGGCCGCTGGAACTGTCCGGGCTGGTTGAGAACCCGGTCACGCTCAGCTACCAGCAGCTCCGGGAGCTTCCGAACGTCAAGATCGACGCGGACATGCACTGTGTGACCGGATGGACCACGCTGGACAACACCTGGGAAGGCGTGAGCTTCAAGACGCTGAAAGAGCTGTGCATGCCTAAGCCTGAAGCGCGTTGGGTCATCGCCCACTGCGCCCACGGCTACACGTCCAACCTCTCGCTGCAGGCTATGGACGAGGACGACGTGCTGGTGGCGTGGCGCAACGGCGGCGAGAACCTCTCAGAGGAACATGGATGGCCTCTGCGGCTGGTGGTGCCGAAACGGTATGCGTGGAAGAGCGCGAAATGGCTCACCGGGTTGGAGTTCTCCGCCAAGAACAAGCGGGGGTTCTGGGAGGTCCGTGGCTATCACATCCACGCCGAGCCCTTCGGCGAGGAGCGCTACGCCCATCAAGAGGGTGCCAGAGCCGAACTCGAACCGTAGCGCTGTTCAGCTGAGGAGTGCTAGGCGCCTCGGGTCTTAGCCGATATAGATGATGACGGTGTCGCCGGCCTGGACCGTTGTGCCGGGAGTGGGGGCTTGGCCCGCCACCGTCCCGAGGAACGCCGAGGGCAACAATCGGACGTCCGCATGCAGCCCATCCGCAGCGATGGCAGCGACCGCCGCGTCCCTGGTCATCCCGAGATAGCTCCCGATCTTGAAGGTCGGTGGTCCCTGGCTCACCACGATGACCACCGCGGAGTTCTTCGGCGCCTGTGCGGTGGAGGGGTTCTGCGAGATGACGAACCCGAGCGCCACCGACCTCGAGAACGCGTGCTGAACAGTGACCGAGAAGCCTTTGTCTTGCAGGGCGGCGGTCGCGGCATCCTGGCTCTTGCCGATCACCACGGGGAGGTTCACCGGCGGCGGCCCGTCGCTCACGACCAGCGAGACGGGGCTTCCCTGCGGCGCCTGGGCGGTTGAGGGCTCTTGCGAGATGACGGACCCGGGAGGAACGGTGATGCTGAAGTCGTGACCGATCTTTCCTACGGTGAGGTTTGCCCGCTTGATCTCGATCCGGGCCTTCGAGAGCGGCTCGTTCACAACAGAGGGAACGGGAACGGGCGGGGGACCCAATGAGGGAACGATGGTGACCGTTGCGCCTTTCGCGAGCGACGTTCCGGCCGCGGGTTTGATGTGCAGGACCGATCCCTGCGGGATCTTCGTCGAATGCTGGCCGGGCGCGATCCGCACGACGAAGCCCAGGGAAACCAACTGCGCGCGCGCATCTTCAACCGACGAATCGAGCACCGCCGGCACGTCGGCCCGGTGAGGGATCGCGTACGTCCATCCGGCCCACCCACCGGCCGCGATGACCGCGAGGGCCAACGAGGCGAGGAGCGTTCTGCGGCCACGCCGACGCGATGTCCGTTCTACGCGGGGGATGGTCTGCGTGGTCGCGGCAACGACCCTCTGGGTGGGGTCGCCGCCGGGGAGGACATCGGGAGTATCGGCCACCAGGGCGGCGAGGGACCGCGCTGGGGTCAACGTGGGCGCGATCGAGCGCAGATCGCGGCGCATCTCGGTCGCAGATTCCGGCCGCAGCTCGCGGTTGCGCTCGGTGGCACTGGCGACGAACGCATCGAGCTCAGGCGCGATGCCGGGGACCTGGCTGGAAGGCGCGGGCACGGTGTTGGAGAGATGTTTGTAGGCGATGGCCATGGGCGTTTCGCCGGTGAACGGGAGGCGGCCGGTGAGGAGTTCATACGTCACGATGCCGAGTGCATAGAGGTCGCTACGGGGATCGGAGGGTTCGCCGCGGATCTG
>JAYVBZ010000223.1:0-5952 GCA_043750215.1 Actinomycetota bacterium | reverse complement strand
CGTCTCACGCCAAGCGAGCCGGTGAATGCCCTGGCCACGTACCACGACCCCTGCTACCTCGGTCGCCACAACAAGATCTATGACGCCCCGCGGGCCGTTCTGGACGCCATCCCCGGGATGACCACCGTGGAGATGCCCCGCTGCAACAAGAACGGTTTCTGTTGTGGCGCAGGCGGTTCACGGATGTGGCTGGAGGAGAAGATCGGGAAGCGGATCAATGTCGAACGGATGGATGAAGCTGCGTCGACCGGCGCGGATACCGTCGCGGTCGCCTGCCCGTATTGCGTGATCATGCTGGATGACGGCGCCAAAGCCCGTGGTGACGGTACGAACGTGCTGGATATCGCCCAGATCGTGCGCGCCTCGCTCCCAAGGGGCTGAGCCCGCTCCGCCCCTTGGTCTCACCCTCTCTCCTTCAGGGGTCAAGCCCGACGCTCTTTCGACCGATGAAGGGTCTAGACACAACGGCCCCGACCGGAAGGACCAGAGCGTGAGCATCCCCCAGACGCAGCCCGGCGCGACCAGCGCCGGCCGCGCGCAGGCAGGTTCGCACCCGGCCGTGCAGCATGCGGTCGAGTTGCTTCTGCTCGAAGAGCGCACGAGATGGGCGATGCACATCCACGACAACCTCACACAGTCGGTCACTGGCGCCATCTTGGAACTCCAGACGCTCCGCCACCGGATCGAACACGACCCGGCAGAAGCGGTCCAGACCCTGCGGGTGATCGAGGACACCATCCGTGAGGACCTTCGGAAGATCCGTGCGGTGCTGTTCGAGCTTGAGGAAGGTCACGCCCAGCCCCAACCTGCATTCGCAACGTTCGTGGAGGGATTGGTTCAGCGATGGAGACTGCCGGCCACCGTCTCGGTCGAAGGAGATCTTTCGTTCGTGGATCCAGCGGTCATCGAGGCTGCGGAGGGCATCGTCTCGGAGGCGATCACGAACGCAGCGAAGCATTCCGGAGCCGCTGAGGTTGCCGTCAGGGTTCGCATCGGAGTGGGCACCATCACCATCGAAGTAGAAGACCGTGGACGGGGCATCCCGCTCGCAGCAGTGCAAGAACCAGATCAGCACTTCGGACTGCGGATGATGAAGTCCCGCGCCGAGGAGATGGGAGGGACCATCGAAATCGGATCGACGCCCGGACGCGGTACCAATGTGGTTGCCGTGCTCCCCGTCGGAGGGCGAGGTGAAGCATGAGGATCATGATCGTTGACGACCACGCGCTCGTGCGTCGTGGCCTGTACCACGTTGTGTTGGAAGGATTCCCGGACGCGGACGTCGTCGAAGCCGACGGCGCCGCCAGTGCCATGCTGCGCATGAAGGAGAAGGTGGCCGACCTGTCCCTGGTCGACGTTCGGATGCCGGACGCGGACGGGCTGGAACTGCTCCGATCGATCAAGGCGGAGTGGCCGGATTCCCCGGTGATCATGTTGTCGACCTATGAGAACGCGCCGTACGTGAAGCGCGCGCTCTCCGACGGTGCCTCGGGCTATCTACTCAAGGACGCCACGCCCGAAGACCTGGCACAGGCGATCAATGTGGCGATGTCGGGCAGCGGCAACGTGCTGAGTCCCCGTGTCATCCAGAATCTGTTCGACGACGCCCTGCAGACGGGCCCGAACGGTAGCGGCTACGGCAACACCAACGACCGCCGGAGCACCTTCAACCTGACACCTCGAGAGAACGACATCCTGTCGCAGCTAGCGGAGGGCAAGTCCAACCGCGAGATCGCCGGGCAGCTGTTCTTGTCAGAGAAGACCGTCAAGGCGCACCTTGCTGCGATCTTCCGCAAGCTCGGGGTCACGAACCGGACGCAAGCAGCCATGGCCGCCGTGCACATGGGCGTGGGGCCGGTCGTGCCGGGCTCGCTCGCGCACGTCGACTGACCTGACGCGCGGGCGCGCGCGGTCAGGAACGGAATTCGCGGAAGAACCGGCTTGGTGTCGGGCCTCGCTGGCCTTGATACTTGTTGCCCGCCGCCCCATAGGGCACGTCGGCCGGAGTGGTCAGCTTGAAGAAGCTGATCTGGCCGATCTTCATGCCGGGGTAGAGGGTGATCGGCAGGTTGGCGACGTTGCTGAGTTCGAGCGTCAGGTAGCCGTCCCACCCGGGGTCCACGTAGCCGGCGGTGGAATGGATCAGCAGTCCCAGGCGGCCGAGTGAGGACTTCCCCTCCAGACGGGCCACCAGATCGTTGGGGATCCCGATGCGCTCAGCGGTGGACCCCAACACGAACTCGCCCGGGTGAAGGATGAACGGCTCGTCAGGCTTCACTTCGACCAGCTCGGTCAGGTCGGGCATCTCTTCCTTGACGTCGATGTAGGGATACCGGGAATTCGCGAACACGCGGAACTGGTTGTCGACGTGCAGATCGACCGACGAGGGCTGGACGCACGAAGGATCGAACGGATCGATCACGATGCGCCCGGCATCGATCTCTTCGCGGATCGTGCGGTCGGACAAGATCATCGGGCGGTGATGCTACCCGTTCCGGGAGGCGGTAACCCACGCCTCTAAGGTTGCTGTGGCCGCGCCGGAGTCGATCGCTTCCGCCGCGATCTCGACGCCCTGCGCGATGTCAGAGGCCTTGCCCGCAACCTCCAACGCCGCAGCCGCGTTGAGGAGCACCACGTCGCGGCGGGGGCCGTGCTCCCCGGCCAAGATCGAACGGGCGATCTGCGCGCTGTGCTCGGCGTCGCCACCGGCCAAGTCCTGATGGGTCACCCGCGCAAGGCCCAGGTCGTGCGGATCGACATGGCCTTCGCGCACCGACCCATCTCTCACGTCGAACACGGTCGAGATCCCCGTCGTGGTGAGTTCGTCCAGCCCGTCTTCACCGCGGAAGAGCTTGGCCCGAACACCCCTGCGCGCCAGGACCTCGGCCATCAGTGGCAGCATCCGCTCATCCGACACACCGATGACCTGTGCGAACGGCCGGGCCGGATTCGTGAGCGGTCCCAAGAAGTTGAAGACCGTCGGGATGCCGAGCTCCCTGCGGATCGGGCCCGCATACTTCATCGAGGGATGGAATGTCTGCGCGAACATGAACGCGATCCCGGCCTGTGTGAGACAACGTTCCACGCCCGCCGCGTCCAGATCGATCCGCACGTCGAGCGCTTCGAGCACGTCGGCGGAGCCGCAGTGACTGCTGGCAGCGCGGTTCCCGTGCTTCGCCACCGGGGTGCCGGTAGCCGCGACGACCACGGCGCTGACGGTCGAGATATTGAACGTCCCGGACCGATCGCCACCGGTACCGCAGGTATCGATGACCGGCGTCGGCGCGCTCACCGGCGTGGCGAACTCGAGCATCGTGGCCGCAAGACCTTCGACCTCGTCGGCGGTCTCGCCCTTGGTTCGAAGCGCTAAGAGGAACGCCCCGATCTGGCCCGGGGAGGCTTCACCGGCCATGATCTGGCGCATCGCTTCGCCAGCCTGCTCGGTCGAAAGGTCCTGATGAGAGGCTAGCTGCGAGAGGATAAGGGGCCAGAAGTTCGCGTCCATGGGGGTGGAACGCTAGCAGTCGCGGCGCGGTGCGTCCGGCCCGGCCGGCTCGCTACACTGGTGCCCCGGACGGCCCGGCGGGCCGCCCACGCGGGTGTGGTTCAATGGCAGAACGTGAGCTTCCCAAGCTCGAGACGGGGGTTCGATTCCCCTCACCCGCTCCAACGTCGAACTGCATCGCGCGGCCGACGGGGTGCATATGCATCTACCGACTGAACCGGAGATGTTCGCTCCATAGGGAATCGCCTACCCCCTCGCTCTATCTAAGGGGTGAAGCCGCTGTCGCTGCGCTCCTCCGTGCGAACCTGCCCCGACGGCGTCGTCTGGATACTCTCCTGCGTCACGCTACGGCTTCGGCCCGACATGACCAAGAGCACCAATCCGACGACGGCGCATCCGACACCCACCAGCAGCAGGATGAAGCCGGCCGTGTGGATGTTGAACCCGGACGGATGCACCTTGACGGCGAACCGCATGATGGCACCGACGACACCGAGCACGATGCCGAACACCAACAGGCCCATTCCTGCGCTTCTGTTCATCGTTCCTCCGTTCCTCGAGCCGGAACCACCGGTGACGGGGGTACAGGACTCACACATCATAGCCCTGGCCGGTTCCGTGCGATCCAGCTTTCGGATCGCTACAGGAAGCGGGGGGCGGCCGGACACAGGTCGCGCAACGGGCAGACCCGGCACCGCGGGATCGGCGCTTTGCAGATCTCCCGACCCAGACGGATGAACGCCACGTGGAGCGGAGTGCGAAGGCCTTGGGGCACGATCTCGTGGAGGATCCGATCGGCCCGCTCTGCGGAGACCTTGACGGGGATGATCCCCAGGCGGCGGGTAACGCGGTGCACGTGCGTATCGACGGGGAGCGCGTCACGCCCCAAGGCGAAACTGAGCACCACCGCAGCGGTCTTCGGACCGACGCCTGGGAGCGAGGTCAGGTATGCGCGTGCCTCGGCATCCGAGAGATCACGCAGGGAAGCGAGCGAGTAGCCGCCCTCGCGCTCATGGATCTCCCGGAGGATGGCCTGGATGCGCGGCGCCTTCTGGTTCGCGAGCCCGCCGCTGCGGATGATATCGGCCAGCGCCGGGGCCGGGATCGAAACGGCAGCATCCCAAGTCGGCACCGCGGCCCGAAGATCGGCGAACGCCCGTTCAGCGTTGCGATCCGACGTGTGTTGGCTCAGGACGGTCAGGATCAGCTCATCCAGGGGATCAACGCGGCGCGGCGGAACGAACGCCGCTTCGCCGAAGTGTGTCTGAAGCCGTTTGAGGATGGCGCGGATCCGGCGGCGGTCGGCGTTGGGAGCTTCGGGCGGGCCGGGATAGGTGCGAGCGCTCACTGCTCCATGGAACGCGCAGCATTGCGGAACTGTGTGAGCGCGGGCTCGAAGTTCAGGTTCACCGAACCGGTCGGTCCGTTCCGATGCTTGGAGATGATGAGCTCGGCCGTGCGCTTCTTCTCCGGGTCGACATCGTCGCGGTGGATGAACATGACCACGTCGGAGTCCTGCTCGATGGCTCCACTTTCGCGAAGGTCGGAAAGCTGTGGGCGCTTGTCCGCGCGGGTCTCCGGGTTTCGGTTGAGCTGGCTGAGCGCCACCACGGGGATGTGTAACTCCTTGGCCAGGAGCTTGAGCGAACGACTGATCTCTGCGACTTCCTGTTGCCGGCTGTCGGGGCGGCGGGAGGCGGCCGAAGTCATGAGCTGCAGGTAGTCGACGATGATGAGCTCCAGGCCCCCCCGGCCAGAACGCATCCGGCGCGCCTTGGCGCGGATGTCGACGATGTTCACATTGCCGGAGTCGACGATGTGCAGCGGCGCGTCGTGCAACGTCTCGGCGGCATGCACCACGTTCTGCCAGTCCTGCGGGCCGACGCGCTTGTTGCGGATCCGATCCCACGGCACACGCGCCTCTGCACAGAGCACGCGCATGCCGATCTCGGTTCGCGACATCTCCAGAGAGAACACGGCGACCGAGTGACCTTCGACGGCGACATTTCGGGCCATGTTGATGGCGAGCGATGACTTGCCGACGCCGGGGCGCGCCGCGATGATCACGAGATTGCCGGGCTGAAGGCCTGATGTGAGGTCGTCCAGATCGCGGAAACCGGTAGGCAGGCCGGTGTACGCGGAGGTGCGGTTCTGCATGGACTCCAGGTCCAACATGGCCTGGTCGACCAGATCGCGCAGGACGGCGGTCTCGTCGCGATCCTCGCGCCGGGCCACGTCGTAGATGCGCTGTTCGGCGTCGTCGGCGACGGCATCGGCATCGTCGCCGGTGCCGTAGGCCAGTTCCATGATGTCGGCTGCCGCGTTGATGAGTCGACGTCGAAGCGCCGACTTCGCGACGATACCGGCGTAATGGGGGGCCGAACCCGGAGTCGGCACGTTGTCAACGAGGTCACGGACGTACAGATGCCCGCCGACGTCTTCGAGGA
>JAYVBZ010000222.1:0-3407 GCA_043750215.1 Actinomycetota bacterium | reverse complement strand
GCTCGAGATGCGCCGCCTCCATGCCGACCTCGGCATCACCTTCATCTATGTGACGCACGACCAGGAAGAAGCGCTCACCATGTCGGACCGCATCGCGGTGATGTCGAACGGCCGGGTGGAGCAG
Organism: Actinomycetota bacterium; assembly: GCA_043750215.1. GTDB lineage: Bacteria > Actinomycetota > UBA4738 > UBA4738 > HRBIN12 > JANXVR01. Next base: position 3,283 of record JAYVBZ010000222.1, on the reverse strand, counting down.
GTCGGTGCTCCGAAGGAGATCTACGAGGAGCCGGCGACGGCCTACGTCGCAGACTTCCTGGGCGTCTCCAACCTTATGGACGCTGTGGCGAAGGGGGCCAGCGACGGCGGCTGCTCCGTGCAGATGGGGGATTTTCAGCTGATCGCGGGCCAGGGAGATACAGATGCCGCCGGACCGGCCAAGATGACGATCCGGCCCGAGCGGGTGCGCCTGGAGCCGCAAGGTGTCACGGGTGAGAACTGTATCCCTGGCATGGTTGAGCGCGTTGTGTACGTGGGCTCCATCCTTCAGGTCTTCGTGAACGTTCCCTCGGGTTCGCGCATCCAGGCGTGGATCCCCAACGACGGGCTGATCGAGCCCTACCCCTCGGGAACGGCCCTCACCGTCTGCATGCCCCGAGACGCGCTGCGGGTGCTGCCCGACTCGGGCGCCGACGTCTTGGTGGACGCGGAACTAAACGCCGAGTAGGCCCAGAGCCGAACCCCCTTTTCGGCCGCGAGTCGGCTGCCCCTCGTGGTTCGACAGCCAGGTTGTTACAGCTGTGTGAAGGTCGACACGTCGCCACCCTCTTGGCCGCGCGACACGCGACGATACGAGAGGTACCCCAACAAGATCACGATCGTTGTGGTGACCAGCATGAGGGTAGCGGCGGCATTGACAGCCGGCGTAGCCGAGGCCCGCGCCGTGACGTAGATGAAGATAGAGAGGGGCTGGCTGCTCGCAGGCCCGGACAGATACCGGACCGTGACGAAGTCATCAACCGTGTCGGCGAACACGATCGCCAGGCTCGCGAGGATCGCCGGATACAGCAGTGGCAAGAGGATGCGACGAACCGACTGTCGGGGTGAGGCCCCGAGATCCATGCCCGCTTCCTCGTACTCCTTACCGATCGAGAGCAGTCGCGCTCGCACGATGATGAAGGGGTAGGAGATCTGGTAGGTCACGAGCCCGGCGATCTGGGCGAACGTTCCGAGCTTCACGAATGTGAAGAGATGCTGCACGGTAAGCAACATCGCGAGGCCGATGATGATCTCGGGGATCACGAAGGTTACGAGCATCGCGAAGTTCGCGGTGTTGGCCGGACGCCCTCTCCAGCGATCGATGCCGATCGCGAACAACACGCCGAGCGGCACTGCCACGATCATCGTCACGAAAGACAGGATGTAGGTCTGCAAGATCGCGCGGCGCAGAACCGGGTCCTGGAACAGCGCCTGCCGGTCGGGATCGTGAAACCACCACCTCAGACCGAACGTCTGAAAGACGGTGTTCGAGCGCCCGGCGTTGAACGACATGAAGATCGCGACCAGCACGGGCAGTATCGACCACGCGAGGTAGCCGATGGTCACTGCCTGGAGCACGCGCGGCTTCCGCCATGGGTTGTGCAACCAGCCCCTCAATCCGCGGGTGCCCCCCTCGCCCGTCGCCGAGACGGCACTCACTTGGCCTCCTGCGCCTTCAGCGTTCCGCGCAGGTAGTAGAGCATCGGCACCAGCAGTATCACCATCAGGATCAGAACCAGCACGGCCCCGGTTGGGCCCTGGCCGGGCTGCAAGATGGAGTCGTCGATCAGATTGCCGATCATCGTGGTCTTCGGCGAACCGGACAACAAGTTGTTCGTGTAGTAGTCGCCGAACATCGGCAGCGCCACGATGATCATGCCCGCGTAGATCGCGGGTTTGGACAGCGGCAACGTGACACGCCAGAAGGTCTGGGCGGGGCTAGCGCCCAGATCGCGCCCGGCCTCCAGAAGACTCGTCTGTATCCGGTCCAGATACCCGAACAGGGGCAGGATCATGTACGGGATATAGCCGTAGACGAGCCCGAGGATCACGGTGATGTCCTTGCCGGAGAGCCAACTGATCGGATGAGAGATCAGATGGAGCTTCCGCAGGATCACGTTGATGTACCCATCGTCGGAAAGCAGGTTCACCCACGCGAGCATGCGCATGAGGTAGCTGATCCAGAACGGTGAGATCAGCGCGATGAGGATGAGCGTCCGGTATTTCCCGCCGTATCGGGCGGTGTAGTAGGCCACGGCGTACCCCACAACGAGGCAGATCGTGCTCGCGACGGCCACGTACATGAACGTTCGGATGTAGGTGGGCCGTAGGTAGGGATCGCTACCCAGGATGTGGCCGACTACTCCCGCGACGTACTTGTTCGTCCAGTACCAGGGCTGCCAGACGGGCAGCGGGTTGCGGAAGGTGTCGATCGTGCCGAACGCCACCGCGGCGACTGCGTAGAACGGCACAACGAAGAAGAAGATGAGCCACACAACCCCGGGGATCGAGAACGAGGGCCAGAACCATCGGGGGTACCAAGCGCCCTGCTCGCCCCGGCGGGCTCGTTCGGTCCGCCGGAGCTGACGACGCGAAGGTTTGGCTACTTTCGGGGTGGTCTCAGGCACCCGCCTTGAACTCCTGCCACGCGTCGGACCATAAGGCGTCGCCTTCGGGTGAGAGCTCATGACTCCGGAACAGGGCGTTGTTCAGGTCGCTCTCCAGCACGACGGCGTCCGGCATCCACGGCGGCACGTACGAGATGGGCGGTGCCCACTTGGAGATGGCGGAGTAGCGTCCCTCCGTGGTAGTGAGGGTTGCCACGTCTGCCTTCTTCTGCGGTGGCTGGTAGCCGTTCCAGCTGAAGTTGTCCATCGCGTGCTGGTAGTCCAGGAAGTAGTTCAGGAAGAGGTGGGCCAGCACGGGGTTCGGCGCGCTGGAGCCGATAGCCATCATGTCGTTGTCGGTGGGCCCGCTCCGATCGCCGGGGAACCAGTAGCCGAGATTCTCGTACTGCGCCTCGGTGTAGTCCGAGACGTAGCCCCACCCGGCCACGATGTCGCCGGACCAGGCCTCGTGGATCGAGTAATCACCCTTGGGCAGCCGAGCGTAGACGCCGTTGATCGACGTCCGCACGTTCACGGCATCCACCAGCTCAAGCAGCGCGTCCTTCGCCTTGGTGATATCACTGGGATCCTCGGTGTTGACGTCGTTGATCCCGAGTTTCTGCAGGGCGAACGCGATGGTGTCGCGCGTGGAGTCGTACACGCCCACTTTGTCTTTGTACTTGGGGTCCCACAGCATCGCCCTCGGGTTGGGATTGTTGTGTATCTCGTCGTCGGTGATGACGTCGCGCCGGTAGGCGATCCCGGTGGTGTACGTGGTGTACGGGACGGTGTACTGGGAGCCTTTGTCGTAGAACGGGTCCTGAAGGCTGTCGAAGACGTTCGCCGCCAGATTGGGGATGTAGCTCTGGTTCAGCGGCTGCAGGTACCCGGCCTTGA
>JAYVBZ010000221.1:0-3013 GCA_043750215.1 Actinomycetota bacterium | reverse complement strand
GCTCCTGGACGTTCGCGGCGGGATCCGGTCCGATGTGACCGTTTCGCGTGTTGGGCAGGACCACTTCTTGATCGGTGCGAACGGCCCTCGTGACGTCGTGTGGCTACAGACCAACGCGCCGAGGAACATCACCGTTAGCGACACGACTGCGCAGACGTGTTGCGCCGGGCTCTGGGGCCCCGCGGCGCGCGACATCCTCGTCGAAACGTGCGAGGACGATCTGTCGTTCCCGTACCTGAGCGTCCGAGCGATCACCGTGGGCGACGTGCAGGTCACCGCCACGCGGATCTCCTACGCGGGTGAGCTCGGTTGGGAGCTGGTCGCGGCGCGTGCCGACGGTCCGGTATTGTGGGATCGGCTCTGGGGAGCGGGACTAGGGCACGGACTCATCGCGGCCGGGACCGGTGCCCTGGCGTCACTTCGACTGGAGAAGGGGTACCGCGCATGGGGCGCGGACATCACTCCCGAGCACGCGCCGGCCGAGTCGGGGCTGGGCTTCACGGTGCGGCGCGAGGGGCCGGACTTTCTTGGCAGGTCGGGTCTAGTCGGACGCGAGCCTTCTGACCGTCGGCTCGTGTGCTTGGTCTTGGACGGCGAGCAGGTGGTCATGGGCGGGGAGCCTGTGTTCGTCGAAGAGCATGCGGTCGGCTACGTCACCAGCGCGGCGTTCGGCTTCTCCGTGGAGCGAAGCATCGCGTATGCCTGGGTGCCAAGAGAACTCACCACCGGTGACCGCGTCCTGATCCGTTATTTCGACCAGGACCTCGACGCGACGCTGTCAGAGGAGCCCTTGTTCGATCCCGAGGGGGAACGTCTGCGTGCCTGAGCATGATCGAGGGGATCTGATCCGTCCGTCCCCTTCACTTCACCCCTGAGACCATGTCGCCCAAGGCTAGAAGGGATCACGACGCTGAAGCTCATCACCTGGAACGTGAATTCTATCCGCCAGCGTCTGCCGCGTCTCCTGGCGCTCCTGGTTCGACACGAACCCGACATCGTGTGCCTGCAGGAGACGAAGGTCATCGACGAAGCGTTCCCGACGATGGAGCTAGTTGCCGCCGGATATCACCCGGTGACCTTTGGGCAGCGGGCCTACAACGGGGTGGCGACGCTTGCCCGTCAGGAGTCGACGCACGTCACCCGCGGCTTTCCCGGCGACCCCACGCCGGCCTCCTCCCGGGTCATCGCCTGTCGTGTGGGTGACCTGGCAGTGGTCAACGCCTATGTCGTGAACGGCAAGGCGGTCGGTGACCCCGCCTACGACACGAAACTCGCCTGGCTGGACGGGTTCAAGGAATGGGTACGCCGTGCCTACGAGCCTTCCGGCCCATTGATGATCGTGGGAGATTTCAACGTTGCGCCGGACGATCGAGATGTGTATTCGCCGGATGCATGGCGTGGGAAGAACCTCGCGAGCGCCGCCGAGCGCGAGCGGATCTCGAACCTGTGCTCCTGGGGACTCACAGATCTGTCCCGAGCCTTCTTCGGTGATGTCGAAGGTCCGTTCACGTTCTGGGACTACCGGATGGGCGCGTTCCACCGCGGATGGGGACTGCGGATCGACCTGGCGCTGGCAACCTTGCCGGTGATGGGCCGGCTCGCCGAGGTGATGGTCGATCGCGAAGAGCGGAAAGAGACAACGGGCCTGGGTAAGCCGAGCGATCATGCTCCGCTCATCATCACGCTGCGTGATTGAGGGCAACCTCGACGCACCCGCAGATTGCCAGTGCGTATGCTCACCTTCGTGGACACCTCCCGCGATGCTCTGGTGTCGCCCGAATGGCTCGCCGAGCACCTGGGTGAGCCGGGACTCGTTGTGGTTGATTCCCGCTGGGCTCCGGACGGATCAGGACGAGCGGCGTTCGCCTCGGGTCACATCCCTAGCGGGGTGTACCTGGACGCCGACGACGATCTGGCTGCGCCGCCGGGTTTGCAGGGAGGTAGGCACCCGCTCCCGGCTCCCGTGGCCTTCGCCGCGACCATGTCCCGTGCGGGCATCAACGACGACGACGTCGTTATCGTCTACGACGTGTCGCAGGGCTCTCACGCGGTTCGCCTGTGGTGGATGCTCACGGCGACCGGGCATCGAGCAGCGGTGTTGGACGGTGGCCTCCAGGCCTGGGAGGGACCGCTCGAATCCGGTGATCCTCAGCCGGCCGCGCCGGCCATCTTCACGTCGCGCGCCTGGCCCGCCGACGCGGTTGCCGACGCAGACGCGGTTTCGGCCGCCCTGGGAACTGGTGACGCGCTGGTCCTGGACGCGCGAGCACCCGAGCGATTCCGCGGGGAGGTCGAGCCGCAGGACCGGAAGGCCGGTCACATCCCCGGCGCCATCAACGTCCCTTGGTCGGAGAACCTAGACCCCGAGACCGGGCGGTTCCTCCCACGGGAAGCGCTAGCAGAACGCTACCTCGAACTTGGGGCCGACCAGCGCAGTATCGTTCACTGCGGCTCGGGCATCACGGCGCTGCACGACGCGCTCGCCATGCAGATCGCCGGCCTACCCATGCCGCGCCTCTACGTCGGTTCGTGGTCGGACTGGATAAGCGACCCAAGCCGGCCGATAGCGCTCGGCGACGAACCCTAGACCATCTTGCCGGGGACCACGTCCTGGTCGTACTCGGCCTCGGTCAGGTATCCCAGGGAAAGCGCGGCCGCCTTCAACGTGGTGCCTTCGTGGTGAGCCTTCTTCGCGATCTCGGCTGCGCGGTCATACCCGATCCTCGGCGCCAGTGCCGTCACCAACATCAGCGAACGCGCCACCAGATCCTGGATCCGCTCGCGGTCCGCCTCGAGCCCCTCGACGCAGAACGTGCGGAAGGTTACCGACACGTCGGCGAGCAACCTGGCCGAGTGCAGGAGGTTCGTGATCATCATCGGCTTGAACACGTTGAGTTCGAAGTTGCCTTGCGAGCCGGCGAGTTTGATGGCGGTATCGTTCCCCATGACCTGCACTGCAACCATCGTCATGGCTTCGGACTGCGTGGGGTTCACCTTCCCCGGCATGATCGAA
>JAYVBZ010000220.1:0-3749 GCA_043750215.1 Actinomycetota bacterium | reverse complement strand
GCCGAGTGGCTCCACAACCTCGTCACGGCGCAAGTGCTGAGCTTGCGTCCCGGTGAGTCACGTCACTCGCTCCTGCTGTCCCCGACCGGACGGATCAGGGCCGACATGACTGTTGCCCGCGACGAGGATTCCTTCTTGCTGCTGCAAGCGCCTGATCAGCCAGAGCACATCGGCCTCCTGCTTGGGCCCTACATCTTGTCCTCGGAGGTGGTCTTGGAAGATGCGACGACCTCCCATCTACTGTTCTGCATCCTGGACGGGGCCGCGCGCCGCGTGGGTCTGGCCGGCTTAGCACCGTCGGTGCTCGGCCGCGGGATGGACGTCATCACCCCGAACGGAAAGCCGGCCCGCCGGGTTGAGGACATGTTGGTCAAGAAGCAGCTCACGGAGGTGAGCGGTCCCGCGTTGGAGACCCGCCGGATCCGATCGGGCATCCCGCGGATGGGCGTTGACTACGAGCCTGAGGCGCTGCCAGCCGAGGTGGGCCTCGAGGACGCCATCGATCGGGGAAAGGGATGTTTCCTCGGGCAGGAATCCCTGGCAAAGGTCATGAACCTAGGCCACCCTGCCACAGTCTTACGGCACCTGCGGGCCAGCGCCATGATCCTGGCCGGCACGTCGGTCCGCGGTGAGACGGGGGGCCAGGGTGTGGTGACGAGCGCGGCGCCAGATCGCAAGGGGGGCACCTTCCTGATCGCGCGCGTGCCGTGGAGCGAGCGTGACGCCACGCTCAGGACCGCGGACCACACGGTGCTGACCGACGTCAATGGTTCCCTGTAACTGGTCGCTCCCTCACCTGTACTAGCCCGTTCGAGTCATTTATCGTCCCTCTCCTGGGGGTTTGGATATTGTATGCCTTCGCCCCCTTCCGCTAGGCACATCCGCTCTGTTATGAATCGGTTTCGTCCGCGGTAGAGATGTAGTTAGGGGGGGTACGACGAAATGAGAGCCGATCGGTTTCCGGAGATCGACATGAACACCCTGCCCCCCAACCCATCGCCGCCCGACTTCTGGCAGGACAGCGCGGCCTGCTTCGGCGTCGACCCCGACGTGTTCTTCCCTATCTCGGAGGAAGAAGCCGGGCCGGCGCTGCTGTTCTGCGGTATCTGCAACATCCGCGAGGAGTGCCTCGCTTGGGCGCTCAAGAGCGGTGAACGCTACGGCGTCTGGGGCGGCCTCACGGAGCAGCAGCGCCGCCGGATCGCCCGCCGGGTCGCATAGCCCACCGGGCGGCGCCCCTGGCGTGTCGGACCTGGGTCTCACCATGGGTGCATGCCTTCCCTATCCTCAGACGCACCGGCTTCCGTCGCATCGGTCTTCGGGTCCGGGGTACAGACGACATTTGAGCAGAGCATCCCGCTGCGAGAGGTCACGTTCTGTGTGGTCGACCTGGAGACCACGGGCGGGTCGCCGGTCGACTCCAAGATCACCGAGGTCGGCGCCGTGACCTACCGAGGCGGAGAACAGCTCGCCACGTTCCAATCGCTGGTCGATCCCGGTGTGGCCATCTCCCCCTTCATCACGCATCTCACCGGCATCAGCGATCACCTCGTAGCCAACGAACCGCCTATCGAACTCGTCCTGCCGGCGTTCCTGGAGTTCTCGCGCGGAACGGTCTTCGTCGCACACAACGCCGGGTTCGACTTCCGCTTCATGAACGCCAACCTGGTTCGGCTGGACTATGACCCTATCCCCGGGCCTCCGATCTGCACGGCGAAACTCGCGCGGCGCGTGGTGTGGCCCGATGTCCCCAACGTGAAGCTGCAGACGCTGGCCGGCTACTTCCGCACTCGCGTCCGGCCGAACCACCGTGCGCTCGCCGACGCCACGGCGTGCGCGGAGGTGCTACACGGGCTGCTCGACCTGGGAGGGCGTCTGGGCATCCTTACGCTCGGAGACCTGCGCGAGGCATCTCGCGCACAAGGTCGCCCTCACTACGCGAAGATCCGCTTGGCAGACCATCTTCCGCACGCGCCCGGGGTCTACCTCTTCCGTGGCCGCGACGACCGGGTGCTCTACGTCGGCAAATCCAACGACCTACGTGGGCGCGTGAAGAGTTACTTCTACGGAGACACGCGAAAGAAGATCGCGGATCTCCTGGCCGAGGTGGTTCGGATCGAGGGGATCGCGACCGGAGGCGGCGAACTGGAGGCGTTGGTCTTGGAGGCGCGACTCATCGCGCGGCATGAGCCCAAGTACAACCGAAGAGGAAAGTCCTTCCGCCGCCACGCCTACCTCCGGCTGGATCAAGGCGAGGCCTTTCCGCGATTGAAGACCGTCCGGCGGATCACCGAGGGCGATGGCCACTACCTCGGACCGTTCTCCGGCGCGGGGCGTGCGGCCCTGGTGAAGGAAGCGCTTGAAGAAGTCTTCGCGATCCGTCGATGTACGAAGGCCATGGGAGCTCGCACTCGGTTCCCGCCCTGCGCACTCGCCGAGATAGGCCGGTGCGTCGCGCCTTGCATCGGTGAGGCCAACCCTCAGCGCTACGCAGAGCTCGTCCGGGAGCTCGTCTCCTCCCTGACTGCGCCCGGCGAGCTCCTCGAAGCGCTCGAACGCCGGATGCGCCAGCTCGCCGAACAGGAGCGCTTCGAGGAGGCCGGGCTGCTCCGCGATCGGCTCCGCACCCTGGCGGAGACACTCCGCAGACTACGGATGGATACGTGGCTCATCAGCGCTGGCTGGGTGGTGCTCGTCGCGCCTGACCGGCGGCGGCTCCGGTTCCAGAGCGGCAGCCTCGTGTGTGAGAACGACCCCGACGCTCCACCTCTTTCGCTCCCCTGCCCTCGCGAACGCGCGGACGAGCTTGGAGCCGTACGGTCCTGGCTCACCGCCCACGGCCGTGATATCCGCCTCGAGCGATGCGACCATCCGTTGGTCGAAGCGGTTGACGGCGGCCGACAGATCGCGTCGATCCTGGGGCTCGCGCGCCAGGCGCAACTGCCACCGGTCTCCGGAAGATCCCCCGCTGCCCGTGGCTAGGTCGGCTGCGGGGTGACGGCGGCATCATGAGATGTCAGGTCGCTTCCCGAGGGCGAGCCGCCCAGGAGGTACTCCACCACCTCGGCCGCGGTATACGCGTGACGATCCGGACCCAGCATGCGGCCAAGCTCCTCGAGGTCGTTCCCGGCCGTCACGATCGGGGGCTCTTCGACGCCTTGCCGACGTTGCCCGAGACCGATCGTCGCGGTCAGGCCGTTGCAGATGCACTTTCGGCCCACGGTGTTAGACGGGTCACCGCCCTTGCGTGCGTAGTCATCGACCGGTTCTGCGGGGCACCGGTAGCCGGGACGTCCGTCGGGGTTCACGTACACCTCGCGCAGGTACCCGAGGTCGCACCGGCGTTCACGTGCCTCGACAACTTCCTCATCAGAAAGTGTGCCCGCGAGCGCCACCACTTTGAAGGGGAAGCCGGTAGGAGAAGCGAGGGGGTCAGTGAAGACCGACACACGACCCGCCTTCACCTCAGCGAGAACCTCCCCTTGCAGTGCCGGCGAGATCCCCGACTCCTCGCAGAATGCGAACACCGTGCCCACCTGGATGCCGGCAGCGCCGGCCTCCAGCGCGCGCCGCAATCGCTCGGGCGTCGCCTGCCCACCTGCGAGCCAGAACGGGAGCCCGAGTTCGCGGACCTTCTCCAGATCGACCTCGTCGCGCGGTCCGTACACCGGTTGGCCCGCGACCAGCTCGCCGCCGCCTCGAGGTGGGGCATTGTGACCACCGGCCGTTGATCCCTCGATCACGAACCC
>JAYVBZ010000219.1:0-4360 GCA_043750215.1 Actinomycetota bacterium | reverse complement strand
AGGGGTTCCGCGCGCTCACACATATCCCCCGTTCCATCGTGGAGAGCATCACCCAGCTCTACGCCGGACCTTCCCCGGTGGCAGATCCGCACGCCGGATAAGCCACGGAAGCGCTCCCGCTCTAGACAAGCGGCCTAACCTGCGCGTATCCTGGGCGAAGTCGGCGTGCCGCGCGCTGGCACAACGTGAAGGGGGGATGTGAGATGGCCGTGACCTTTGCCCCGGTCTTCAGCCTGCGTCCCTCCGCCTCCGCCTGACCCAGGCGAGCTACCGCTCCCGAGGGACGCAGCGTCGTTCGTTCATCCCTGCGATCTCGAAGGAGACCCCATTTGCTCGATCCCGCACTAGAACCGTTCTTCGACGAAGGACTCATCCACGATGTGATCAGGCCGCTCGCCAGCGGCAAGGAGGCGATGATCTGGCTCTGCCGGGCCAATCCTCGTCTGACGGGCGAAGACATCGTGGTGGCCAAGACCTACCGAAGCACCTCGGTCCGCGACTTCTCGGACAACGCTGCGTACTTGGACGGCCGGTTCCGCAAGGTCACCAGTCAGGTCCGCGCGATGCAGAAGAAGAACAAACCCGGCCGAGAGTTCTCCCAGAGCTTCTGGGTGGCACACGAATTCGCAACCTTGACCACGCTCCACGAGGCCGGCTGTCCGGTCCCCCGTCCGATCGCGAGCGCGGATCGCGGCATGCTGCTTCGGTACCTCGGCGAAGGAGACACGTCGGCGCCACAGCTCCGCGAACTTCGACCAGATGCGGACGAGGCGACCCAGATCCTTGCCGTGTTGCTACGCGCCATAGAGCGGTTCCTACTCCGCGACGTCATCCACGCCGACCTTTCGGCCTACAACGTCCTCTGGTGGGACGAGCAGCCGTGGATCATCGACTTCCCACAGGCGGTAGACGCTCGTTTCAACTCGAGCGCACAGGAGTTCCTGCGCCGCGACGTCCTGCGACTCTGCGAATGGGCGGCCAAGCGCGGGGCCGATACCCCCGACCCGGTTCGCACGGCCGACGATCTGTGGACCGGCTGGGAGTTTGCCTCTTTGGTCCCAGACGAGTTTCGAGATTTCAGCTGAGGCCGAGGTAGCCCTATTCGGGTGAGCCGGCGAGTTCGACCGGAGGTGTGTCTGGCGGGAGGGCGGCGTCGGGGATCCCGCCGGCGTGCTCGAAGGTGATCTCGCCGTCAACGGCATCCACCAGGACCGTTTCTCCGGCTCGGAACTCCTTCCACAGGAGCTTCTCCGACAGCGGGTCTTCGACCAGGCGTTGGATGGTCCGACGCAGTGGCCTTGCACCCATGGACACGTCGTACCCCTCCTTGGCCAGCAAGGACTTCGCAGCGTCGGAGAGCTCGATGTCCAGATCCTTGGCCTTGAGCTGCTCCACCACACGCTTCATCAGCAGGTCGACGATACTCTTCACGTCGTCCTCGCTGAGCGAACGGAACACGATCACTTCGTCGATGCGGTTCAAGAACTCGGGACGGAAACTCTTCTTCAGTTCGTCTTTCACCCCGTCGCGCATCCGCTCGTAGGTGACCTGTTCGTTCCCGCTGGTCGCGAACCCGATCCCCGGGCCCTTCTGGATGTCTCGGGTCCCAAGGTTCGAGGTCATGATGATGATCGTGTTCTTGAAGTCGACGGCGCGACCCTGCGAGTCCGTGAGACGCCCGTCCTCCAGGATCTGGAGCAACGTGTTGAACACGTCCGGGTGCGCCTTCTCGATCTCGTCAAAGAGGATCACGCTGAAGGGCTTCCGGCGGACAGCCTCGGTGAGTTGGCCACCCTCCTCGTACCCGACGTAACCGGGAGGCGAACCGATCAGGCGCGACACCGTGTGCTGCTCCATGTACTCGGACATATCCAGCTGGATCAGGGAATCCTCGTCACCGAACAGGAACTCGGCCAGCGTCTTGGACAGCTCCGTCTTCCCGACTCCCGATGGTCCGAGGAAGATGAAGGAACCTGCGGGACGACGTGGATCTTTGAGGCCGCTGCGCGTCCGGCGCATCGCGCGGCTGACGGCGCTGATCGCTTCATCTTGCGTCACGATCCTCTTGTGGAGTTCGTCCTCCATCCGCAGGAGCTTCTCGGTCTCTTCCTCCGTCAGCTTGAAGACGGGGATGCCGGTCCACACCGACAGAACCTCCGCGATCTCTTCTTCGTCGACCTCACTCAAGATGTCCATCTCGCCGGACTTCCATGCTTGTTCGCGCCGGGTCCGCTCTTCTTGGAGCTGACGCTCCTCGTCTCGCAGGCTGGCGGCCTTCTCGAAGTCCTGGCCGTCGATCGCGCTCTCCTTGCGAAGTCGAACCTCGGCGATCTTCTCGTCGATCTCGCGAACATCCGGTGGAGCAGTCATACGGCGGATCCGCATCCGGCTGCCTGCCTCGTCGATGAGATCGATGGCCTTGTCGGGAAGCTGGCGGTCGGAGATGTAACGATCCGCGAGATTGGCGGCGGCGACCAGCGCATCGTCGGTGAAGTTCACGCGGTGGTGAGCCTCGTAGCGGTCGCGCAGTCCCTTGAGGATCTCGATCGTGTGGGTGACGGACGGCTCCTTGACCTCGATGGGCTGGAACCGGCGTTCGAGGGCCGCGTCCTTCTCCAGGTGCTTGCGGTACTCGTCGCGCGTGGTGGCGCCGATGGTTTGGAGTTCACCTCTGGCAAGCATGGGCTTGAGGATGCTGGCTGCGTCGATGGCGCCTTCGGCGGCACCCGCACCGACCAACGTGTGCAGCTCGTCGATGAACAAGACGATGTCACCGCGGGTCTTGATCTCCTTGAGCACCTTCTTGAGTCGCTCCTCGAAGTCACCGCGGTAGCGGGAGCCGGCGACCAGGGCACCAAGGTCGAGCGTGTAGATCTGCTTGCCCTTCAACGTCTCGGGAACCTCGCCCTTCACGATGGCCTGGCTGAGGCCTTCAACCACCGCAGTTTTGCCCACGCCGGGATCACCGATGAGGACGGGGTTGTTCTTCGTTCGGCGGGAGAGTACCTGCATGACGCGCTCGATCTCTTTCTCGCGACCGATGACCGGATCAAGCTTTCCGTCGCGCGCGAGCTGGGTAAGGTTCCGACCGAACTGGTCAAGGACCATCGATCCCTGAGGGCCGCCTTCGCCAGGCGCACCTCCGGGGGTTTGCTCGCCCTTGCCGCCGGTGTAACCGGAGAGCAACTGGATGACGGTCTGACGAACGCGGTTGAGATCTGCTCCGAGCTTCTGCAGGACCTGCGCCGCGACGCCTTCGCCTTCGCGGATGAGGCCCAGCAGGATGTGCTCGGTTCCGATGTAGTTGTGGCCGAGCTGCAGCGCTTCGCGGAGCGAGAGCTCCAAGACCTTCTTCGCACGAGGCGTGAAGGGGATATGACCGGTGGGGGCGGCCTGCCCCTGGCCGATGATCTCCTCGACCTGTTGACGCACCCCTTCTAGAGAGATGTTCAGCGACTCGAGGGCCTTCGCGGCAACGCCCTCGCCCTCGTGGATGAGGCCGAGCAGGATGTGCTCGGTTCCGATGTAGTTGTGGTTGAGCATCCTCGCTTCTTCTTGCGCGAGGACCACAACTCTTCTTGCGCGATCTGTGAACCGTTCGAACATGTCAGCGTCCTCCGGGCCGTGGCCCGCATGTTCCAGTTCCTCGGGGATCAAAGGACTCCGTCCTACCCCCGAGGTGCAAGTGGCGCTGAGGTCCGAACTCGGCCACAGCGCCCACTCGTTCGAAGTATACCCGTGCCCTGTTGTAACCCTTGAAGCAGAACAACTTGTTCCCACACATGGACTTCCACCTCATCTAGACCTTCGGTCGCTTGACACCACGAGATGAGGGCCCAAACGGCAGATGTCATATATCCCCCGAAAGGGTCACGCAATCTCCCCCGGACGGCAGATGGCAGACGCGGCATGCCCGTGCCACCATGACATCCGCTTCCCCACCCCCTCTAGAGGAGGAAGCACGCTCTCCCCCTCGTGAGCGTGGACCTCCCGAACCGCCCCAGTAAGGAGAACATGACCGTGCGAGTGCTCGTGGTCGATGACCATCCAGCGTTCCGCAAAGCGCTGACGTCTGCGCTGCGCCTGGTGGAGGACATCGAGGTTGCCGGAGAAGCCGGCGGCGGTATCGCAGGCTGTGAAGGCGCGGCCGAACTGCAACCCGACGTCGTCCTCATGGATCTCTCGATGCCAGACCTCGACGGTATCGGCGCTATGAAGAGGATGCACGAAGCCAGACCCGACCTGCCGGTGGTCATCTTGACCGCCCATGCCGACCCGGGGGTGGAGCGCGAAGCTCGTGAAGCGGGCGCCTCAGGCTTCCTGGCGAAAGGGACCGGGCTACAGGACCTGGTTGTGGTGC
>JAYVBZ010000218.1:0-12900 GCA_043750215.1 Actinomycetota bacterium | reverse complement strand
CCCGGGAGACGCGCTCGGGATAGGGTGAGCAGAGTTCATCCTATGTACTGCGGCCAAGAGTGGAGAACATGGACCGGTTCGATGTGTTCGTGATCGGAGCGTCAATTCGAACAACGCGAGATGACCCATCGCGGCTACACCTAGATGCCGCCTGCGACGCGACGGCTCTCCTTCTGACCGGATGCTGCTCGCGCCCTCGGCTCGGAGCTCGCCGAACGGGTCCGGATCGCTAGCAGGCTTGTTAGCATGAGATATCCGCTATCCGACAGAGCCTCCAGCCCAGCGGATCGGAGCTTGCCAGGTGATCATCGACATCCTCGCCATATCGGCGGCCTCGCCCGGTGGCCAGCCGGGCTCGTCCACGGTAGTGCCAGATGTGTGAAGTCCTCGCGGTCGCGTTCCCCGAGCCTCGACCATTCGAGGCCATCGAGGTCTGGACGAGCGAAGTCGAACGTCTAGGTGTTGCGGGCTTCGGCTGGGGGGTCGCATGGCTGGACGCTGGGAAGGTCCGGGCCTACCGCGACCCAGGAGCATTCGGGGACGACGTGGCGGGACGGGACGAGATGCGCGCGCGGATGTCCGACCGCTGGCTCGTCCACCTCCGTCGCCCTTCCCGACTGTCCACCACCCAACTCGCCGATACCCAGCCATTCCTCCCTGAGCAAGCCGACCTCGCGTTCTGCCACAACGGGTGGTTCGAGATAGAGGAGCATCGTGAGCGCTTCGCATCCCAATTGCTCGGCGATGCCGACTCTGAGGTCGGCTTCCACGCGTTCCTAGAAGTGGTGCGCCAGGGTGGCGAGCCAGGGTGGGCGCTTGGCGAGGTGCATCGGCGTCTCGGCGGCGGCGCCAACCTCGGTTGCCTGACGGCCACGGGCGACCTCTTCGCGTATCACGGATTTGCCCACAACCCGATGTGGTCGTTCCGCATGGGCGACGCCGCTGCGGCGAGCACTGGGCTCTTCTCAGACGACGAGGCGCTATTCGACCTGCTATTCAAGGGCGCCACTGAACGACGGGCGATCGACATGCAGGAAACAGTGAAAGTCGGGCCCGCCCCGGTCTAGGCCGACTCGGCCGAGGACCCTCCCAGATAGGCCTGTATGACGGCGGGGTCTTTGGCGACCTTACCTGGAAGACCGGCCGCGATCGTCTGCCCTTGATCGAGAACCTGGATTCGATCGCATAGCTTCATGATTAGGCGCAGATCGTGATCGACGACAACAACCGAACATCCGAGCGAGGCCCGGATCCTGCGGATGTTCTCGAGCAGCTCGTCTGACTCGGACTCGTTCATCCCCGCCGCCGGTTCGTCCAGCAGGACGAGCGAAGGATGCCGGATGACCGCTCGAGCGATCTCGAGGCGCCGTTGCATGCCGTAGGGAAGGTTGGTCGCCTTCTCGCGCTGAACGGGGCCGAGACCGAACCATTCGAGCACGTCATCGACGGATCGCTCATCTGTCCCAGGTGGAGAAGTCGCTTCGATGTTCTCCCGGACGGTGAGCTGAGAGAAGAGTCGGATGTTCTGGAAGGTCCTTGCGAGGCCGAGGTCCGCCACCTGATGAGCCTTGCGTCCACCGATCTCCTGATCATGGAAGATGATGTGTCCAGCTGACGGGGGGTAGACACCCGATACGACGTTGAGAAGCGTGGTCTTCCCGGACCCGTTCGGCCCGATCAGCCCAAGGATCTCACCGGGCTCGACGTCGATGTCCACCCCGGCCAGAGCAGAGATGCCTTCGAAGTTCTTCGCGACATGTTTCCCTCGAAGCACCAGCCCAGGGGCTCCCAAGTCAGCCGGCTTCTCGATCCCCGGGGCCACGTCAGCACCGAGCTCCGGCGCGAGACGGGTCTTCATGACATCGCCCCTTCGCGCCCGGCGCCCCGCTGGTGAGAGTCGGTGGATGAGGTCGTCGACCTCCCACCGGTCGAACAGGCCCTCCGGTCGCCAGATGAGCATGAAGATGATGAGCAATGCGATCACGAACTGGACGGTCCCCGTGATCCGCGGCAGCTGCCAAGGCCCGATAGCGACACCCTGCTCTACCCGGGACAACGTGTCAGAGACGAAGGTCACGATCGCCGCTCCGGCGACCGCGCCCGTGACGGACGCCCGGCCCCCGATCACCAACATCGCGAGCGTCGAGAACGTGAGGGCGAAGTAGAACTGGTTGGCGTCGAACGCGATCACGCTCTGGGCCCACAGCGAGCCGACAGCCCCCATCATCGCCGCGCTGAGAATCCACGCCCCGTACCGCGTACGGACCACGTGGGTCCCGCCGGACGCAGAGGACAAGGGATCTTCCCGTGTCGCCCGCAGGCGGAGACCGGGGCCCGAATCCTTGTAGAGGCGGCCAAGGAAAACGAACACGATCGCGCCGACAGTAGAGATCGCGATCGTCGAGCGTGCCGGGATGCCGAACAGGCCGAGCGAACCCCGGGTGACCCCATCCCAGTTCAGGAAGAGCGTGTGTGCAACCACGAGAAGCGCGAGCGTGGCCATCGCCATGGTCGATTCGGTCATCCGGATGATGCCCCCGCCCACGATGGCCGCCACGACCGCCGCGACTAGAGCCGACACGATGACCGCGGGTAGGAGTGACTGGTCCGCCGTGGCGAGCAGATGCGGCAATGCGGGCAGCTGGACGGCCTTGATCGCCTGTGGGATCGTGATCAGTGCGGTGGTGTAGGCTCCGACCCCCATGAACGCGATGTGGCCGAACGACACGATCCCGCTGTTGCCGATGAACAGTTGGAACGACACCACGAGCATCACGTTGATGAGAAAGACCACGTAGGTGCGACTCGCGAGCGAAGATCCGAACAACCGGACCGTGACCATCCCCCCGATCAGCGCCATTGAGATAAGGCCCGACCCGAGGAGGGCAGGACGAAGCCTGTTCGCGGGGATCGGGCGCCTCATACGGCCGTCGCCTTAGCTCCGAAAAGACCTTGCGGCCGCACGTACAGGATCGCGACGACGATCAGCAGCGAGGCGGCCTGCGCGTACGGAAGGAGCGAACTCGGCAGCGTCGCCTGGAGGAACACCTCCAGGGTGCCCAAGAAGAAGCCCCCGATGACCGCGCCTCGGAGGTTCCCCAGCCCGCCGATGACCGATGCGATGAAGGCTTCGATCACCGGAACGAAGCCGCTGGTCGGGTTCACAGAGGTGGTGCGCGCGATCCAGAGCACGCCGGCGATGCCAGCCAGGATCCCCGATATCGCGAAGGCCAGCGATATCACGCGGTTGGCGCGTACGCCGCATAGTCTCGCGGTGGTGAAGTCCTGTGAGGCAGCCCGCATGGCGACTCCGGCCCGGGAGCGCCGCATAAACGTCGTAAGCACGATGAGCGAGGTGACCCCGATCGCCGCTGTGATCATCGGCAACGCGCCGATCCTGACCGACCCGATCTGCACGGCCTCGTCGAACAGTGCGGGCACGGGGATCCCCTTGGATCGAACCGACACAGCTTGTCTGAACGCGCTCTGGATCAATTCGGCCACGGCGAAGGAGGTGAAGACCAACGTCACGAAGCTCGCGTTCCGCAAAGGCCGGAACGCGATCAGCTCCATCAAGACCGCCGCGATCGCGGCCGCCAACACGCCGACGAGTGCCACCACGAGAAACGGGGCCCCGAGGCGGGTCGCCAGCAGCATCGAGTAGCCGCAGATCGTGACGAGCTCACCGTAGGCGAAGTTCAGCATCCCGAGCACGCCGAAGACCATCGACAGCCCGAGCGCCAAGAGCGCGTAGATGCTCCCGAGAGAGAGCGCATTCACGAGTTGCTGCACAAACTCCGAGGGACTCATCACATCACCTCAACCCACTTGTGAGATGCCGAGGTAGGTTCGTTCCAACTCGCCCTCCAGCAGTTGTTCCGTCGGCCCGGAAGCGACGACGCTGCCGACCGAAAGCACGTACGCCCGGTCCGCGATTTCGAGAGCACGGTGGACGTTCTGCTCCACCACAAGAACTGTTACCCCTTCCGTGCGGAGCTCGAGGATGAGCTCGAAGATCCGGTCGACGAAGATAGGAGCGAGACCCAATGACGGCTCGTCGAGCAGGAGCATCCGCGGTCTCGACATCAAGGCCCTCGCGATCGCCAGCTGCTGCTGCTCGCCGCCGGATAGCGTCCCCGCGAGCTGCTTCGAGCGTTCTCCGAGGATCGGGAACCGCTTTAGCCACCGATCAGTATCTTGGCGCAGCTGGTCCCGATCCTTCCGCGCGATTCCCCCGATGGTCAGGTTTTCCTCCACCGTGAGCTTGGGGAAAACGTGGCGACCCTCGGGAACGAGCGCGATGCCCCTGCGCACGACCTCTTCGGGGGCGAGTCCTACGAGCGATCGAGCGTCGAACGTGATCGCTCCGCTCTGAGGCTTCAAGGCGCCTGCGATCCCGCGGAGCAGGGTGGTCTTGCCTGCACCATTCGGGCCCAAGACGGCGACGATCTCGCCGCGGCCGACCTCGAGCCACACGTCGCGGACGGCCATCACGGCGCCATAAGCCACCGTTAACCCTTCGACGACCAGCAGAGGATGGCTGGCCGAGGGCTTGGACGCCCCTGGTGCCTCGCGTCCGTCTGGAGCGGTGTTCAAACTACGCAGCCGGGACGTAGCTCGGGAAGGCCGGCGGGGGGAGGCAGGTGAACTTCGCTCCCTGAACCTGGACGATGGCGGCCGGCTTGTCCACACGTCTCGTCACCGGATCCATGACCGCGTGTCCCGAGATCCCGGTGTAGTCGACCTTGGCCAGTGCGGCGATGATGTCGGCCGGGGCTGCGCTGTTGGCAGCCTCGATCGCCGACTTCAGGATGTTGATCTCGTCGTATCCGATGACCGCTACATAGGAACTGGGGTCCTTACCGTACTGCTTGTTGTAGTCGGCGTAGAAGGACTTTACGGCCGGGTCGCCTTCAGCGGTGCACACCGAGTTCGTGAACGTCAAACCGTTGATGGCTGCGGCACCGGCATCCAAGAGGGCCGCGTCGGCGTTCCCGTCGGTGGAAAGAACCGGCATCTGGAGCCCTGCCTGCCGAAGCTGCCTGAGGAACACGACGCTATCGGGGATGAACATCGGCGTGAACACCACGTCGGGCGCGGGATTGACGCTCGCGAGCTTCGTCACGGCCGCCGAGTAGTCGCCCGCACCGATCTTGTACTGATCCGTCCCCACCACTGATCCTCCACCATGCTGGAAGGCCTCGGAGAAGTAGAGCGGCAGGTTCTTGGTGTAGGGGATCTCGTTGGAACCGAGCACGTAGGCCGTCTTGTATCCCTGAGCGACGGCGTACTCGGCAAGCACAGCCGCCTGGATGTTGTCGCTCATCACCAACTGATAGGCGCAGGGTCCCATATCGCCGACGAGCGTCGGAGCGGTGCCGAGCCCGGTCGAGATCGGGACGCCCGCGGTGCACGCAACAGATCCCTCAGCCAGGATGCCGTCCCCCACCGTCCCGATCAGGTAGACCGCCCCATCGTCGATCAGCTGCTGGGTGACTTTCGCTCCCTGGGCAACGTCGTTCCGCATGTCGATGGTCTTCAGCTCGAGCTGTCGCCCGAGGACGCCACCACTCGCGTTGATCTGGTCGACGGCGAACTGCGCGCCTTCCTGCATGGGGGAATCGTAATAGGACCAGTCGGTGGAAAGATCAGCAGGGAATCCGACAATTATCGGATTGTTGGAGCCGCTCGCCCCCACGCTGCCGTCGCCACTGCTGCTGCTGCTATTCGAGGTACATGCCACTCCGACCAGACTAAGAACGAATCCGAGTGCAGCGAATCTCCGAAGCATCCCCCCACCTCCAGATCCCGTATCCATCCAGCATTCCTACGCTCCGGGCTCGGCTGTGTCAAGAGCGTTACGAGCTTCCCCTGCGTGGCCGGATACGTAATAATAATGACGTGGGGGGTGAGACGCAAACGCGCGAGACGATCAGCGAGGAGGTGCGTGACCGGCTGGGCGAGATGACCCCCTCCGAAGGCAGGGTGGCGCGAACCCTGCTCGCCACCTATCCCACGGCAGGACTCGAGAGCCTCCCCCAGCTCGCCGAAGCGGCGGCCGTCTCGGGCCCCACGGTGCTGCGATTCGTCCGCAAGATCGGGTACGAGGGCTACCCGGACTTCCAGCGCGCGCTCCGACTCGAGGTGCAGGCCAGGACCGAGGGCCTGTACTCGCTCTACCAGACGAAGGAGACGACGCAAGACGACCTGGTCCTGAGCAGGAGTCTCGATGCGTTCACACGGGCGCTCGAGGAAACCTTCAGCGCCAAGTCGTTGGAAGACGATCTGGGCGACGTCGTCTCGCTCCTGTCAGACCCCAAGCGTAACCTGTGGTTCGTGGGCGGCCGTTTCAGTCATCTGCTCGCCTCCTACCTGTGTTTGTTGCTTCGAAGGCTGAGGCCAGGGTGCTCGATGGTTGGCGAGTCGCCGGATGAGCGTTTGCTGGACAGCCTCGAGGTCTCCCGCAAGAGCGTGCTCTGCCTGTTCGACTACCGTCGATACCAGCCGGACACCATCGCGGTCGGCAGGGTCGCCGCGGAGCGCGGCGCGGCGGTGATTACGTTCACCGACCCATGGCTGTCTCCCGCCGTGGAGTTCGCCAGGCACGTATTGATCTCGCACGCTGACTCGCCCTCCCCGTTCGACTCGATGCTGGGTGGATTCGCCCTCGCCGAGTTGATCGCGGCGAAGGTGGTGACGGCCGTGGGCGGCGTCGGCCGTGCACGCGTCGGCGAGCTGGAAGCCCTGGGTGTGGGCGACTTCATGAAGGGTCTCCTCGCCGGGATGCCAGACACTACGGGGGGAGGTACACGCAGGTGAAGGAAGCTGCCGATGTGGGGCTCGACCCGCTCGCTGAAGAGGTTGCCAACTCGCTGCGGGAGCAAGGGGTGGCTGCCGTGGCACTGGGCTTCGTCGATCCATCTGCGATCATGCGCGTCAAGTGCGTGCCGCTCGCGCGCTTCCCGCACGTCGTCTCGTCGGGCGTGGGTCTGTCGACGCTCTTCAACGTCGCGATGTCGAACGATCACTTCGCGCTTCACCCCGGATACATCGATGGGCCTTCCGGGGATCTGCGACTCCGACCCGATCCAGCGGCGACTGTAGCTCTCGCGGCGATGCCTGGCTGGGCGTGGGCTCCCGTCGATCAATACAGCCAGGACGGCGAGCCGTTCCCGGCGTGTCCTCGAGGGTTCCTGCGGCGGATGGTCGATCGGATCGATGCTCTCGGGCTCAGGGTGGCGGCTGCCTTCGAGTTCGAATTCTCGGTGGGAACAGCGAGCGGAAACGACGGCTTCGAACCGGCCCACGAAGGGCCCGGATACAGCGATATCGCGCTCGTCGCCAACCACGAGTTCGCGCTCGACCTCATCACCGCGATGGAGGCACAAGGGCTCGCCCTGGAACAATTCCATCCCGAATACGCCGAGGGCCAGTTCGAGATGTCGATCGCCCCCCGTGGGCCAATCGCAGCCGCTGACGTCAGCCTCCTGGTGCGGGAAACAGCGCGCGCCGTGGCGAAGCGACATGGTTGGAGAACCTCATTTGCTCCTCGTGTGCTGAGCGATACGGGCAATGGCATGCATCTCCATGTCAGCCTTTGGGACGGGGACCTGAACCTTCTCTCAGGAGGGACCGGACCGGCGGGGATGCAGGAGAAAGGGGAAGCGTTCTCGGCGGGGATCCTGCGTGAGCTGCCCGCTCTTGTCGCTGTCACGGCACCGAGCTGCGTCAGTTACCTCCGCCTCCGACCCGGGTACTGGTCCGGCGCGATGCAGTGCTGGGGCACGGAGAATCGCGAGGCCGCGCTTCGATTCATTTCAGGCGTGGGTGCGAATCCCAACACGGCGAATATGGAGATCAAGCCGGTCGACGGAACCGCGAACGCCTACCTCGCGCTAGGAGCGGTCCTGGCCGCGGGGATCCACGGCATCGTGTCCGGTGACAGGCTGCCGCCTTCCACTGAGGAGGACCCGCTCCTACTATCTCCCTCTGAGCAAGAGGCTCGAGGGATCCGGCAGCTACCGGCTTCCCTTCCCGAGGCTGTCGCGCAACTCGCGGAGTCCTCAGTGCTCCGGGAGGCGATGGGCGACTTCCTATTCGAGACGTTCCTCGCAACCCGACGTGGTGAACACGAGCAGTACGCGGGCCTCAATGACGATCAGTTGATACGCAGCTTGCGCTGGCGGTACTAGTCGGGACCAACGGTTCCGGGAGGAGAGTGGCGACATGAAGATAGATCTGAAGGGCGCCGATGTCGTGGACGCGCACTGCCATCCGTTTCGAAGCGAGGATCTGCTCACCCGCGACCCCGCCACGTTCGAGACCCGCTGCATGTACCTGGGTACAGCCCTGATCTCCTCCAACCACGCGAACCACGAGCTCGCCTCGTTCGTAGAAGAGCTCACCGAGACGACATTGTTCGGACTCGCGCTCCGCCGTTGGCTCGCTGCCTATTTGGGGTGCGAGCCGACGAAGGAGGCGGTGGTCGCCGCACGCGACGCCGCCCTGCGGGCCGACCCTAAAGGCTACGTCCGCGGCCTCCTCGACTCGGAGAACGTGGTCGCCGTCGTCGCAGATGAGGGCTATCCGCAACCGACCATTCCGCGAGCCGACTTCGAAGCGGCGCTCGGTGGCGTGCCGGTCCATCGCGTCGGCCGGATCGAGCCGTGGATCGTGAACGCGCGTGAGACAGGAACCTTCGACGACACGGTCGCCAAGTTCGAGGAACTGGTACACGCCGGTGGCGACGACCCGAGGCTGATCGGGTACAAGACCATCATCGCCTACCGGACCGGGCTGGATATCACGTACCCATCTCCGGGGGAAGCAGCCGCCGCGTACGATCGTTGGCGCGATGACGACTGGCGCGAGTCCCGTGAGCACGCGAAGCCGGTGCGGGATTTCCTGCTGGAGCGGGCCTTCATGCTCGCCAAGGAACATGATCGACCGTTCCACGTGCACGTCGGAGGCGGAGATCCGGACGTCGACTTCGCTCACGCAGGGCCGAAAGATGTCTTCCGATTCTTCGTCGACCACCAGGACATCCCGATCGTGATGATCCATTCCGGCTATCCGTGGGTCGCCGAGGCCACGTATGTGGCGTCGGTACTACCCAACGTCTACCTGGATATCTCCGAGCTCGTTCCTTGGGGATGGGGGCAGATCGATTGGTCGCTGGAGATGATCCTGGGCGCCGTGCCTGGCGCGAAAGTCTTCCATGGGTGTGACGAATCATCCGAGCCTGAGATGTTTCCCACGTCGGCTCGCCTCGTTCGCGAAGCGCTCGAGCGGGTGCTGGGACGGTTCGTCGACAGGGACTTCCTCTCGGTCGAGGATGCAGAGTCGATCGGCCGCGGAGTCCTGGCCGATAACGTCCGGCGGTTGCACGGGATCTGACCCACGACTAAGCGTTTGACGCGCTCTTCCCGATCTAGAGAAGCCGAGCTAGTTCGCGCCCTCACCCGGAAGCTTTAGTGGCCCGATTGAGGACACCGACAGGACTGCCCTCCGTGGCCCGGACGACCTAACTTCTAGGGTCGTCTCCCTTATGGCGTCACGCTGAAGACGGGAGAAGTTCAAGGACGCTTATCACCCCTTCGGGACCGAGGCCCGATATCCTGAGCGCCCGGCCCATGCCGACATACCACGATCGATCGCTGGGTATCTGCGCCCCGCGGTTCGCCTGCGCGTAGTGCCGTCCCGCGCGCCTAGGTCTTCGCACGGGTGACCGATGGCTGCGCGATCTGACCGAAGGATCATTCGATGCGAAGAGATGCAGCCACCGCCTATGCACTGTATCGCGCGGGGGACGGCTTCTTGTTCCGCTTGGCATTCACCGTCTATTCGGTGTTCGTCGTGTTCACGTTGGGCCTGAACCCCTTCCAACTCCTGCTGCTCGGCACCATCCTGGAAGGCACGTACCTGGTGTTCGAGATCCCGACGGGCGTCGTCGCGGACATGATCAGCCGTCGACTCTCCGTGGTGATCGGCTTGATCGGATCGGGCGCCGCGTTCGTCCTGCTGGGGTTCGCGCACTCGTTCGGGGCGGCGGCGCTATCCCAGGTCCTGTGGGGCATCTTCGCGACGTTCCAAAGCGGCGCCGACGTCGCGTGGCTCACCGACGAGCTGGGCGAGGAGGCCGCGCGTCCCCACTACATCCGGGGTGGCCAGATCGGGGATGTCGCGGCGCTCGGGGGCATCGTCGTCAGCGTCGTGCTCGCATCGGTGAACTACCGGTTGCCGATCGTCGTGGCCGGCGTCGGGATCGCCCTGTTCGGCGTCCTGATGGCGTTCCTGATGCCGGAACAGGGATTCCAGCGGAGGAAGCGCCAGGCCGGTGAACGGATCCACACGGGATTCGTCTCCACCTTGAAGGAGGGCGTGTCGCAGGTGCGGGCGCATCACGTCTTGCTCCTCATCTTGGGGACGGCGGCGCTGCATGGAGCCTCTACGGAGGGATTCGACCGGCTCGCCGACTACCACCTCTTGAAGGACATCGGGCTGCCGGCTCTGGGGAACCTGAACCGGGTCGTATGGTTCGGCATCCTTGACGGGGTGGCGCTGCTGCTCGGGATCGGCGTGTTGACGCTGGTCAAGCGTCGCACCCACCTGAACGGACATGCACACGTTGCCAGGATCCTGCGTTGGATCGATGTGCTCCTGATCGTAGGGGTGGTCGTGTTCGGACTCAGCGGCGCATTCTGGCTGGCGGTCCTTACGATGTGGATGGTGGGAGCCTTGCGGAGCGTGCGCGAGCCGATCTTCAGCGCGTGGATCAACCAAGGCCTCGACCCGAAGACCCGCGCCACGATCAACTCGATGGGCTCGCAATCCGATGCGGTCGGACAGGCGGCGGGTGGCCCGATGCTCGGACTGATCGGCAACGCATCGGTGCCGATCGCGCTGGTGGTCTCCGGGCTGCTCCGGCTCCCTGCCCTGCTGCTGTATGCCCGGGCGATCAAACGCGGCACCGTCGGGACCGTCGCGCCGACCGACGGATCTATCGAACTGCAGGATTGAACCGAGGATCGGACGGTGCCTCCCAACGGTTCGCAGGCATCAGCTCTTCGGCGCGAGAACCCGTGCCCGCTCCGGCAGGTAGGGGTGCAGCTTCTCCGGTAGCACTACCGACCCGTCGGCCTGTTGGTGGTTCTCGAGCACGGCGATCATCGTGCGACCCATCGCCGTCGCGGTTCCGTTCAGCGTATGGAGGGTGTCGATGGAACCGTCTGCACGTCGAACGCGGGCGCCCAGCCGACGTGCCTGATAGTCGGTGGTGTTGGAGCAACTGGTAAGTTCGCGGTATCGGCCCTGCGCCGGGAGCCAGCCCTCGATATCGTACTTCTTCGATGCCGGCGCGCCCAGGTCACCCGCCGCGATGTTCACCACGCGGTAGGGGATCTCGAGGTTCCCGATGATCTCTTCCTCCACGCTCAGGAGGAATTCGTGTTCGTCCCAGCTGGTCTCGGGCGTGGAGAAGCTGAACATCTCCACCTTGTCGAACTGGTGAACGCGGAACATCCCACCCATATCCTTACCGTAGGTGCCAGACTCGCGCCGGAAACACGTCGAATACCCGGCATAGCGCGCGGGTAGCTCACCTTCGGGGAGGATCTCGTTCATGTGGATGGCGGCCAAGGGAACTTCGGCGGTGCCGACCAGGTAGAGATCGTCCTCGCGCGTGGTGTAGAGCTGCTCCTGGTCCGCGGGGAGGAAGCCTGTGCCGTACATCGCCTCCCGGCGGACCAGCACCGGCGGGATCACCGGCATGAAGCCCTTGAGCGTAAGGATGTCCAGCGCGTGACGCACCAGCGCGAACTGAAGGAACACCAGGTCGCCCATCACATAGACGAACCGCGACCCACTGGTACGCACCGCGCGGTCGACATCGAGGATGCCGAGGCGCTCCCCCAGAGCGACATGGTCAAGCACATCGAAGTCGAACACTGGTGGCTGGTCGTGATTCCGGCTGACCTCCACCGCGTCCTTGTCGGTGAACCCGTCCGGCGAACTCTCGTGCGGGAGGTTCGGCGTCGCGGCCAAGAGCGCGTTCAGTGACTCCCCGGCCTGTGCAAGCTGGGGCTCCAGCTCTTTCAGCTCGACGCTGACTTTCGCGACCTCGGCGATGAGGTGTTGCTTCTCCTCACCTTGCGCGCCGCCGATCTTCTTAGATGCGGCGTTCTGGCGAGCACGGAGTTCTTCGACCGTGGCGGTCAGGGAACGCCGCCGTTCGTCGGCAGCAAGAAGCTTGTCCACGGCGTCGGCGAGGTTCCGCCGGGCCAGGCCGGTTCGGAACAGTGCCGGGTTCTCCCGGATGGCTTTGATGTCGAGCATGTTCGAAGACCTTCTTCCTGCGAGCTACGGAACCTTGACCTGGCCGGTGTCCTTGCCGGCGGCCGTGGAGGGAGTGCTCCCCTGCGCGCCCGCCTGGCTGGATCCCGGAGCCTGCGACCCGGCACCGGGGGCACCGGAACCAGAGCCCGAGCCGGAACCGGCCGTGGCGTCCATGATGCTCTGCCCGTGGAAGATCCCGCCCTCTTCGATGACCAGCGTCTTCGAAGTGATGTTCCCGTCTACGCGGCCGCCCCGGGCCAGGTGCGCCTTGCCCTTCACCACGATGTTGCCCTTGAATCGACCACCGACGCTCACGTTCTCGGCTCGGATATCGGCCTCCACTTGGCTCTGCGGACTCAGGGCCACGTCTCCTTCGGCGTTGATCTGTCCTTTGACTTGTCCGTCGATCCGCAGAGAACCTGCCGACACGACATTGCCTTCCAGCCGCGCTCCCGCACCGACGATCGTGACCTCACTGTCCGTCATGGCTTCCTCCCCGCGGACCAGGAGCAGCTCTACACCACGCGCGAGGACGATCTCTACCTGGTCGGCACCGCCGAAGTTCCC
>JAYVBZ010000217.1:0-2354 GCA_043750215.1 Actinomycetota bacterium | reverse complement strand
GGTCTTCCTGATTGGCCGGGTCGATCGGATCCGCCGGGTGATTCGGAAACGTGCCGTCCAACTCCGGGTAGAGGTGGAAGAGAGTGACGGGCAAGCGCGCCATCACCGCCGGCACTACAAGGCCGCCCATCCCGTTCGCGGTATCCGCGACGACGGTGAGTGGCCGCATGGCTTCCACATCGGTGAACGACAGCACGTGCTCCACATAGGCATCCAAGAGCGAACGCTGTTCGACCCGGCCTGCAGTGGCAGCCGGCGCGGGTTCCGGCCGTTCAACGATGTCGCGGATCTCCCGGAGCCCTGTCTCCTCGCCCACCGGACGAGCCCCAGAAAGACAGAACTTCAGCCCGTTGTACTGCTTGGGGTTGTGACTTGCGGTAAGCATGACCCCCGGCATGTCGAGCTTGCCGGCAGCGAAGTAGAGGAGGTCGGTGGAGGCCAATCCAAGGTCGATGACGTCGACCCCCCGGGCGAGCGCCCCTTGCGCGAAGGCTGCAGCAAGTTCTGGTGAGGAGATCCTGCAGTCGCGGCCGATGGCGATGGCAGGCGCTTTGGTCCACTCGGCGAACGCTCCACCGATCCGTCGAACCAGGTCGGCGTCGAGGTCGTCGGGGACGACCCCGCGGACGTCATAGGCCTTGAAGATGCGATCCAGGTCTTGCGATGCCATCGGTTTGGCATCCTACGAGAACTGGCGGTGCAGAAACGAGGCTACTTCGGTACCACGAGTCCGATAACCGACTCCAGCGGGACTTCCTCGCCGTCACGATGCCACCACTTGGCTTCGCAGAGGTGGCACGTAGTGAACGCAAGATCGCGACCGGCCACGGTCATCGAGATGCTGATGAGGTCGCCTGAGCCACAGCTCGGGCAAGTAGGGACGCTTGTAGTCATCACGCTCTCCGGGGTCCGACGAAACTCGTGCGACGATAGCACGCGGCATAGGCGCGATCGCACCTTCCATGAGGCTATTTACGCTGACCGACGGAGGATGCCTACGCGGCCGCTCGGGGGATGCGTATGCCCCTCCCGATGGCCGATGGGCAGTCCGAACGACGGCGGGCAGCCGGGGGACGGATCCCTCAGCCGGACCGAACGCCCGCGATGATGACTCGAGCGCCCATGGGCACGAGGGGATAGAGGGCTTCGGAATCCGCGATCGTCATCCGGATACAGCCATGAGATGCGTAGGTGCCGATGGAGTAGGTAGCCGGCGTCCCGTGGATACGGATATCCGGCGCGTCGAGATAGAGCGCGCGGGTGCCCAGAGGGTTGTTGGGTCCGGGCGGGATCGTCGCTGGCTCACCGGCCCCCCATCCGTCAGGCGCCGGGTTATGCCACGTGGGGTTCTCTTGCTTGTCGACGATCGTCCACTCGCCTACCGGG
The DNA here is from genome assembly GCA_043750215.1 of Actinomycetota bacterium. Taxonomy (GTDB): domain Bacteria; phylum Actinomycetota; class UBA4738; order UBA4738; family HRBIN12; genus JANXVR01. The sequence continues at coordinate 968 of JAYVBZ010000217.1, read as the reverse complement.
GTGGTGAACCCGGGCATCGCCGTGGCGACCGGGTAGGTCCGGCTCTGCTTGAACCCCCGGTAAAGATAGAGGCGGTTCTCATCGATCCGCACCACGACCGTGGTTCCCAACTCTGCGTCCGACACCTTCGGTTTGATGTGTTGAACCGGCAGCGTGATCTTCGGCTCGGTTCCGGCAAGTGCGGCCCGGATGGACCGAACAGCGGACCTCTGATCGAGGGCCAGGCCGGTCCGTGAGTGGGCGAAGGCGACGTTGCTGGTTCCGACCAGACCGACCCCGGCATCGCGGGCCCCAACGTCGGTGTGGGCCGCGATCTCCGCGACGAGCTTCTCGACGGCGTCCGGGGACGTGCGTGAGCCGACGTCGAGCGTCACGTTGACCGGCAGGTGGCGAACCCGGTGCCACACGCGGTCGACCCAGCCCATGCCATCCGACACGGACTCCGCCCTGTCAACGGCTCCCTCGACATTCAGCTGCTCGCCGAGCACGGCTGCAGACGTGGTCCAGGTCTTGTCGCCTACCGTGATCCGGATCGGAGCGTTCAGGCGTTGCGCCACCCCCGCCTGCACCGCAGCGACCGCGGCGTCTCGCGTGAGCCCTCCGACATCCACCCCAGCGATGGACACCCCGGGCATGATGCGATCGTGGTTCGCTCTGTCGTAACGGTACGCTGCGAACGCGACCCCGCCGGCCACCAGCCCGAGCACTACGAAGGCGCCCAGCATGATGACGAGGGCGCTCAGACGACGCTTCGCGTGTTTTCCGTTGGCCATGAGATGGAGAGAGGCGCGCGGGGAGCCTTACGGAATGATACGACGTCCTTGCGGGAGGACGGCTCAAGCTAGGCATCAGCGCTACGGGTTCGCCACGGCCACCCCGACGGCGATCGCGTACCCCGCCACGCCATGCATCCCCAGCGACCCGGACGCGCCTGCAGCGACGACCTTACCGGCCGTCGCGGTGATGAG
>JAYVBZ010000216.1:0-4337 GCA_043750215.1 Actinomycetota bacterium | reverse complement strand
CCGCCACACCGATCACCAGGGCCATCAGGATCATGAAGGAGAACAGGACAGCAGTGGTCCAGGTCCATTCGAAGCCCTTGAGGAACGCCTCTAGCTTGCCCTTCAAGGACGTCGATGCGCTCGTGTTCGCGGATTCCACGCTCATCCGGTCACTCTCTCCGTGGGCGGGGCGATTATAGCCATGTGACCCGCGAGTCCAACGGAACCGCGGGTCGCACGCGCCGTCTGCGCGCACACTATGGCGCAGCGTTCGGGGCGCAGGCAACCCAACGGCTAGTTGGGGTCGTCCGCACGGTCCATCTAGACTCTCGGCGTGGTCGCCTCCCTCGCCTTCGATGCAGCCGGTGGCCTGGGCTCCTGGTGGGCACCGCTCCTGGCGTTCGGGGCGGGAACCGTGTCGTTCGCCTCGCCGTGTGTCTGGCCACTGGTGCCGGGCTATCTGTCGTTCATCACCGGTGGCCGAGCGATCGACGACGCGGAGCGGCCGATCGTTCCGATCCTCCTGTTCATCTGCGGGTTCACAGCGGTGTTCGTTGCAGTAGGCGTGTTCGCGAGCCTCATCCCGTGGGTCCGGGGAACTGCGGGGCAGCGTGTTTCAGGGGCGATCGTGATCGTGGTCGGCCTGCTCATGGTCGCCTACGCGCTGCGTATCGGGGGCGTGCGTTTGTACCGAGAACGGCGTCCGTTCCTGGAAAAGATGCGAGGGGGTCGGGTTGGAGCGCTCGCGCTGGGGACGGCATTCGCTGCCGGGTGGACCCCCTGTATCGGGCCCGTCCTAGGAGCTATCTTGACCCTGGCCCGCAACGGCGGCACGGTCAGAGCCGTGATCCTGCTGACCGCGTACTCGCTGGGCCTGGGGCTACCCTTTCTCCTCTTAGGCCTTGGGGTACAACGCTTCATGGGGGCCTACGGCTGGATCAAGCGCAACTACCGCTGGATCAGCGGCGTGTCCGGCGCTCTGTTGGTCGCGATCGGGGTCCTGTTGCTGACCGGTCAGTTCACGCGCTGGTTCGCCCCGCTGCAGCGCTTCCTTCCGGGCCTATGAACGCGAGGGTCAGCCCCGGCCTTCCGTCCTCTGGGCACCTAGGATGAGCCGGTCCCCATGTCTGTAACGTCTGACCGCCCCACCCTTCGCCGCTCTGCTGCCTTCGTGTGGCGGTCGCTGCGGTCCATGCGAACCGCGCTCATCCTCCTCCTCCTGCTCGCGATGGCCTCCGTCGTCGGGTCCCTGGTGCCGCAACAGATGAACTCTCCCCAGCGGGTCGCACAGTTCGAGGCCGCACATCCGCTCGTGGGCCTCTTCTACCGCAAGGCGGGGTTCTTCGAGGTTTTCGGTTCGTGGTGGTTCACGCTTATCGCCACGCTGTTGTTCGTCTCCTTGTTCGCGTGCCTGATCCCGCGGACGCGTGCGACTATCCGCAGCACTCGCCAGCGGCCCATCCAGGCGCGGGAGATCGACTCCTTCCCGCTCTACCGGGAGGTTCGCGTGGGGGCGGCGCCCGGGGCCGCGCTGGCGTCATCCCGCCGGGTGCTTTCTCGGCGCCTGTTCCGGACCTCGGCCGATGAGACGCAAGTGGCCGCGGAGAAAGGGGTGGCGCGCGAGATCGGGAGCCTCTTGTTCCACTGGGCGTTCGTGCTGATCCTCCTAGGGGTCTTCATCGGGAAGGGGACGGGGTACGCGGGGCACGCCACCATCATCGAGGGCCAGACATGGATCGATGCTCGCTCCAACTACTTCGGCCAGGTACGGACCGGTCGGTTCTTCACCGAGAACTTCAGCGGTATCGGTATCCACCTGGTCGACTTCCAGGACACGTTCCGTAGCAGCGGGATCCCCATGGATTTCGTGTCAAGGGTGGATCTCCTGGACGCGTCGGGCGCGGTGGTCGACAGCGCCGAGATCCGGGTCAACGATCCGGTGCATTTCCAGGGGATGGACATCTTCCAGTACGGATTCGGCTGGGCACCGGTGGTGCAGATCCGGCAAGCCGGAAAGGTGATCGCCTCGGGCCCGGTCGCGATGGGACAGGACCCGGCTCCCGCGGGGATCCCGCCGCTCGCACTCCCATGGTTCGGCACGGAGAAGGCCACGAGCCTGGCGCCCAACGTCGGCGTCTCGCTCGAGTTCTGGCCGGATAGCGCCGCATTCCTCCAGCTCCAGGTCACCGGACAGCCCATCCAGATGACGACGTTGAACGCCCCCATCATCCGATTCTCTGCCTACGAAGGGAAGATCTTTGATCCGGCGACTACCACGCACCTTGACACCTCCGGGATGACGAAGGTCGGGTCACACATCGTTGGCGAGGGACAGACGGTCGACCTGCGAACGGGGGAGTCGCTGGAGCCAGACCCGAAGACCGGGATGATCGACTACGGGAACCGACTCACCATCTCGTTCCCCAGCGTGCGGCAGTACTCGGTACTGCAGGTCAGCCGGGACAGGGGGGTGTCCATCGTGCTCCTCGCGGCTATCCTCATCTTGCTCGGTCTCCTGCCGGCGCTGTACACGGCTCGGCGGAAGGTGTGGGTGCGAGTGCAGCCGGCCGGAACCGGTTCGGTGGTACAGGTCGGAGGCTTCTCACTCCAGCGCAAGTCGCAGTTCGAGGAGGAGTTCGCTCGGTTGGTGCGGGCGCTGACGCAGGCGGCCGGTGGAGAGGTTCCTCTAGACAAGGAAGCGGTGATCCCATGACCCCAACCCAGTTGCAGTGGGCCCGAGTGGCCAAAGACGCGTTCACCGTGGCGTTGTTCGCCTATATCGCCGGGATGCTCGCGTACTGGGCATTCCTCGCGTTCACGAAGACGTGGATGGGGAAACTCGCGACGGTGATCGCGTCCTTCGGCGCCGTTGCCAACGTCACCGCGATCATCGCTCGCGGGATCGCGGATGCCCGTATCCCCTGGGGCAACATGTACGAGTTCTCGATGGCCCTGTCCTTCCTGGTGGTAGCCGCCTATCTCTTGCTGGTCGAGCGCCAGCTGGGATCGAAGACATTGGGCGGGTTCGTGCTGCTGTTCTCGGTGGTCACTATGGCGATGGGGGCGTCCTTCTTCTACGTGGGCCCGGGCGCGCTGCTTCCGGCGCTGAACTCCTATTGGCGCCAGATCCACGTCACCGCGATGATCACGGCCTCGAGCCTGTTGGGTGTGGGCTGCATCATCTCGATCGCCTTCTTGTTCAAGGATGCTTCAGAACGTCGACAGCTGCGACGGCTGTCATCACCGGCGCCTCCGCCCATCATGGGTGGCTCGCTGGACCTGGATGCGGTATCGGAGGCAAAGGACGCGTCGCCGCACGACCTCGTTGCCGACGGTGATGGGGCGGTAGAGGAGCGGGCCGTGGTCAGAGGGCGTTTTCCGTCTGCCGCGACGTTGGACAAAGCGGCCTACCGGATGATCTCGTTCGGATTCCCCGTCTGGACGTTCGGCGTGATCTGTGGCGCCATCTGGGCACAGCAGGCGTGGGGCAGGTACTGGGGCTGGGATCCGAAGGAGACATGGTCGTTCATCACCTGGACGATCTTCGCCGGGTATCTGCACGCACGCGCCACCTCCGGTTGGAAAGGCAGGCGGGCAGCGGTGGTGGCGCTCGTGGGATTCGTATCGCTGTTCGTGACGTACTACGCGGTCAACCTGTGGATCGCCGGCCTGCATTCGTACGCGAAGTGACCGGTGGGACTCCAGGACCGTACGTGACCAGTGGTACAGTTCGCGCGTTCCGGACGGGTGGGTGCCCGTGAACGTGCGTCGGGGAGGCAGGGGGATCGTGCGGAAGAAGGTGCTCTGGGCGCTTGGGCTCGTGGCCCTCGCACTCGTGTTGGTGTCCTGCGCCCCAGATGCAACCCAGAACTCGTTGAAACCCGAAGGTCCTTACGCCCAGAAGATCCAAAACTTATTCGTCCCCGTCTTCTGGATCGCTGCTGCCGTGTTCGTATTGGTGGAAGGCGGGATCGTCTTCATCGCGCTGAAATGGCGGCATCGCAAGGGCCGGGACAGAACGCCGCCACAGACCCACGGAAACACTCGCCTGGAGATCGGCTGGACCATCGCGCCGGCGTTGGTACTGGCGGTTGTCATGGTGCCGACGATCGCCACGATCTGGGATCTGGCCAAGCCACCTCCCGCCAACGCGCTGAACATCACGGTCGAGGGCCACCAGTGGTGGTGGGGATTCTCCTACACCGACGCCGACATGAAGACCACCTACGGGACGAACCCCCCGATCACCACGGCAGACGTGATGGTCATCCCGACGGGCCGCACGGTCTACCTCTCGCTGGAGGCCAAGGGCGGCGCGCTCAGCGGCGGCGTGCCCGCTCCGAACGCGGACTTCCAGG
>JAYVBZ010000215.1:0-7649 GCA_043750215.1 Actinomycetota bacterium | reverse complement strand
GTTGAAGCCGGCGGGTGGTCCGAATACTCGAAGTACGGCACGGCCCAGTTCACCGACTTGAGCTTGCTGGCCCTGATGTCGCCGATGAGGTCGTCGATGTTGTGTTGGGCGTGCTCGTGCCAGAGATCGGTATGGAAGACTTCGGCGGCCCCGTTGTAGGCGTTCCAGTAATAGCCGGAGTACCCCGGAAGCGGCGCGTAGTACGCCCAGTCGATGCCTTTCTTGGACAGCTCACCGCCCACCGTCGGCATCTCGAAACAGGTCTCGTGTTTGCTCAGCTGCCCCTTCTGGTCTTCGACGAACACATAGGGCCCGGCGCTCCCAGCGCCGATGGCGTCGCATCCCCAACTCTTGAAATGCCCACCGCCCTGCCCGGCGGTATCTGCGACTCGAACGCCGATGTTCTCGGGGTTGTCGATGCTTCCTCCGGAGGATCCGGAGATGAAGAACAGGTGATTGGGGAACGAAGGGCCCAGCCCGGACGCGAAGAAGTTGTCGCTGATCGAATAGTCCCTGGCCCATTGCCAATACGCGGGGATCTGGTTCCCATCGAACTGAGAGAACGACCAGGTGGGCCCATAAGGCCCCAGACCGAATCCACCGTTCGTGCCGTTCGCGAAGTTGGCGACGGCCGAGTGGCGGTCGTGCGGCAAGTCGCTGGGCAGCCAGTCGGGGCAGTTGATGAGTGGTTTCTCCTGCCCCTGATACACCCCGGTCCTGGTTCCGTTCACGCCGGGGAAACGACCGAAGATATTGTCGAAGCTTCGATTCTCGAGCATCAGGTAGATCACGTGCTTGATCGGGGTCTTCGTCCCCACCATCACTGCAGGCGAGGACGCAACCGAGGTGGCCGAGGGTTTCCGTTTTCCGCCCGTGCAGCTGAAGAGGATCCCTCCCGCCACCGCCATGGCCGACTTCTCTAGGAATCTGCGACGCGACACCGGCATGGGATGATCGCTCCGGCGCTCCTCGTGGCGGGGATGGGAGTCCATCTGTTCGCGCATGCGTCCAGTTCTATCAGGTGGAAGCCGCAAACCTGTTTCGTCGTGCAGAATGTCCCCGTGATGCGGAGGTTCTGGATCGTACTGATGGCCCTGGTGCTGGCGGCCTGTGCACCGCATACCGCGGGTACGGCTGCGGATACAACGCCGACGCCGGTCCAACCCCTCTCGTGTGTGAACGGCTACTCATCGCCACCCGCCGGATCGGCCGACTACCTGTTCCCGCTCCGCCAGATCAGCATCGCGAGCGGAGAGGCTGGTCCGTTCCACGTGGTGAACATGCGCTACTTCGCGGGACCAGAGTCACCACCCTCGGACAAGGGGTACCTCCTGGACATCGAGCGGTGGTACGTGAAGCTCACCACGCCCGGAGATCCTGCCTTCAATGGCCGGTTCCTGGTCGAACGACGGGATTTCGGCAGTGGCGTCTCGGCGATGGCGCCGTTCTCCACCCACGGATGGCGCTCCCCCGACTGGTCCGGCTTCCAGTGGAACAGCGCGGCACCGAACCCGAAGTCCTATCCAGGATTGCCCGGAACGTGGACGGGGATCAAGTACGACTTCGTGAAGGGCGGGGCAGGGCTCGCCTTGCCGGGCTTGCCCACGGTGGTCGTTGGGTGTTTGTATGGCACCTGATGGCGGGGATCTTTGGAAGTTCGGGTACCAAGGCCAATCCCATGACGGTCGTCGGCGTGGTGGTCGGACTGGTGGGGGCGGGGTGTTCGGCCATCCTGTGGCTGCATCGGATCAGTCCCGATTCCCGGTTCATCGTGTCGGTGACTTCTCGTCTGACTTCGAACTCCGTCCTGGGTGACCGGTTGGAGGTCGTCGCTCTTGCGGCAGGGATCATCGCCATCCTCATCGGGGTGATCTCGGCTATCGGCGGGAGAAAAGCTGGGTCGGGAGTCGTCGTGGCCGTGGTGCTCGGCCTAGGCGCGCTCTCCTATCCAGTGCTGGTGTCCCTGAACCTGATGGGCAGCACCATCAACGGCCCGCTCAAGTAGCTACTCGGCGCCTGGCCACTGCGTATAGAGCGAGGGTCCCCGCTTCCGAAGCTCGTTGCCGATGACCACGCGTTGGATCTCACTGGTGCCCTCCCAGATCCGGTCCACCCGTATCTCGCGGTAGAGGCGTTCCACCGGGAACTCGCGCATGTACCCGCGTCCACCGAAGATCTGGACCGCCTTGTCGATCACGCGTCCCGCGGTCTCCGAGCAGACCAGCTTGACGGCGCTGGCCTCGGCGTGGAGGCGCTTGCGATCCAAGCCTCCGCGTGCGGCCTCCCAACACACCCGGTAGAGGAGAGATTTCGCCGCCATGATCTCCGCGGACATGTCGGCGAGCATGAACTCGATGGACTGGAACTCCACGATGGCGCGTCCGAACTGCTCACGTTCCTTGGCGAAGACCAGCGAGAGGTCGAGCGCACGGGCGGATGCGCCCATGGTCCTGGCCCCGATCATCAGCCGCTCTTCCACGAACCAGTCCTTCGTCAATTCGTAGCCGCCGCCGATCTCCCCAAGCCTGCGATCATCGCCCACCCGCACACCTTCGAAGGCGTAGATCGGATGTTCGAAGACGAAGGTGTGCATGTACTTCGGCGTGCGGACCAGCCGGACCCCCGGCGTCTCCTTATCCACCAAGAACGTCGTGGGTTTAGATGGGTCACCGTCCACCGCGACGTGGAGGATGAAGAAGTCGGCCACGTCACCGGAGGTCACGTGCCACTTCTCGCCGTCGATCACCCACCCCTCGCCGTCGAGCCGGGCGCTGGTGGTCACCATGTTCGGATCTGACCCGGCGCCCTCCTCTGTGATGGCGTAGGCGTCGCGGCGTTCGCCGCGGGCCGCAGGGCGAAGGAACCGCTCCTTCTGTTCCTCCGTGCCCTGCGCCAAGGGGATCGCTGGACGCCAGGGGATGTCCCAGAGCGCTCCCGTGGAGTGACCCCACTGCTCTTCCACGAGCATCTGCTGGAACAGATCCAGCCCTTGACCGCCGTCATCCGGCGAGTGATTGATGGCATTGAAGCCCCAGTCCAGCACCGCCTGCTTGGCGCGGGCGTGACTCTGGGCAGACAGGCCGTCGTTCGTTTCGCATTCGTCTTCCAGCGGGATGAGGATCTGTGCGGTGAAGTCGCGGGCCTTGTGCGCCAGGTCGCGGTCTTCGGATGTGAGGCGAAGGTCCATGGCGGGCTCCTGATTCGTTGGGATAAGGTCGCGCACGAGTCTATGCAGCACGGGCCAAAGGGAGGTAACGACATGCGAACGGTCTTCACCGGCGGGCGGGTCTTCGACGGAACCGGCGCGGCGCCGGCGAACGTCGACGTCCTGATCGCGGAGGGTCGGATCGTCGAGGTAGGACCTGGTCTGGACGGGGACCTCGCGGTCGATGTCACGGGCAAGATGCTCCTGCCGGGACTGTTCGACACGCATGTCCACTTGGCCCTGCGCTATGAGGACTTCGATGAGGCAGTCATCATGAACGAGCCCTTCAGCCTGAAGTTTCATCGGATGGCCCAGACCCTTCGAACCACGATCGCGCTGGGCATCACTACCGTCCGTGACGCCGCCGGCGCCGATGCAGGTCTGCGGATGGCGGTCCAGGAAGGCACGTTGGTTGGGCCGCGGATGCAGATCAGCGTTCAGATGTTGTCGATGACCGGCGGCCACAGCGACGCCTGGCTGCCCAGCGGGATCCTGGGGATGTGGGGACTCGAATACCCGGGCATGCCCAGCGGCGTGTGCGACGGCGTGGATGGCGTGTCCCGCAAGACGCGGGAGATGATCCGCGCGGGAGCCGACGTGATCAAGATCGCGGCCAGTGGCGGATTCCTCTCGCCAAGCGACGATCCCCGCGAGCCGAACTTCAGCCAGGATGAGGTTGACGCCATCGTGCGAACGGCGGCGGACCTGGGCACACCCGTGATGGCGCACGCGCACGGGGCAGAGGGGATCAAGCGGGCGGTTCGCGCGGGTGTTCGTTCGATCGATCATGGAACGTTCCTGGACGAGGAATGCATCGAGCTCATGCTGGGACACGGGACCTGGTTGGTTCCTACCCTCACCGCAGGCGACACCACCGACGAACTCGCGAACGACCCTCGCATCTCTGAAGCCGTTCGCGAGAAGCTCCGTTCCTTGGGTCGCCCCGAGCTAGAAATGTTCGAACGTGCAGCCGCCGCAGGCGTCAAGGTGGCGATGGGAACCGACTGCCCCGTCGCTCCCCACGGCACCAACCTGCACGAATTGGAGCTCATGGCCGCGCACGGCTACACGCCGACCCAGGCGCTCGTTGCTGCAACCTCCAGCGCGGCCGACCTGATGGGCTTGGCCGATGAGCTCGGCACGTTGGAGCCCGGCAAGCGAGCCGATCTGGTCGTCGTCGATGGCGACGCGTTCCAGTTCTCGACCCTGAAGGATCGGATCGAACAGGTGTGGAAGGACGGCGTTCGGGTGGTGCCGTTCGCGTGATCGCCACGCTGCTGGCGCTTGCGGTCGCAGCGAGCTGGGGCACCGGAGACTTCCTGGGTGGTCTCTCCGTTCGGTCGCTGCCGATCACGGTCGTTCTGGCCGTTTCGCAATGCGTGGGCACGCTGTTGGCCCTGGTCGTGGTGCTGGCGGTGGGGCATCCCATGCCCGGCGGCACGACGCTGCTCTACGGCGTGGCCGCCGGCCTCTTTGGGATCGCCGGCCTGGCGGCGCTCTACACCGGGCTCGCCGTAGGGCGGATGGGGATCGTTGCGCCGATCACGTCGATGTCGGCGTTCGTTCCTGTGGTGGTCGGGATCCTTCGTGGAGAGCGTCCTTCGACGCTCCAGATCGCGGGCATGGTCCTGGCCTTGATCGGCGTGGCGTTCGCCGCCAGGGCCGAGGAACAGGAAGCGGAAGAGGAGGGCAAGCGCCTAGCCACCGGAGTGGGCTATGCGCTGGTGGCCGCGGTGCTGCTTGGAGTCACCCTGGTACTCCTGGACATCGCCGGGCACCGCGACGGGGCTTGGGCGGTGCTGTCGCTGCGGGTCGGCGCCCTGACCGGGCTGGGGATCGCGGTCGCGGTCGTTCGCCCGTCGCTGCGGATGTCGGCCCGAAGCGCCGGCACGCTCGTCGCCGTTGGTGTGTTCGACACCGGCGCGAACCTGCTGTTCGTGCTGGCCGTGGTCCGGGGGATGTTGAGCGTTGTGTCGGTCCTAGGTTCGCTCTATCCGGTGAGCACGGTGATCCTGGCGCGGACCTTCCTGCACGAACGCATGCGACGATCCCAGGCCTTCGGGGTTGCGGCGGCGCTGGTGGGCGTCGTGCTCATCGCATCGGGGTAGACCTGACCTGACCGGGCCGTTCCTACGGCCCGAGGTTGTAGCCCATCCTGCGCGGAAGCCGTGCCACGAAGTCGACGAACGGATTCGCCTCTTCATCCCGATCCTCGAACTCGTCCTTGCGGCGGATCGCCGCGTTCGCGATGAACGCGCCGGGTGACCGGATGGGCTCGGGAGGGAACTTCATGGGTTCGAGATCCACGATGGGGAGCTTCAGAGCCTCGTCATCGGTGTGCAGGGTCCGAGCGGCCAAGATGCGACCGCCCAGGTGCGCCGGTCCCACACCGTTGCCGGTGAAGCCCAGGCCGTAGTGGATGTTGCCGGCTGCGCCCATCGTCCCGAAGAAGGGAAAGTGGCTGCCGGCCACGTCGATCGGACCCCCCCAGGCCGCGGCCAGCGGCACATCCTGGAACGTGGGGAACATCCGGTGGAGGTCGTTGATGGCCACGCGTATCGCCGGTTCGTCCCATGCGAACCGTGGCCCGATGTGGCGCGCGAGGTTCGGTTGCATCCCGCCGACACCGAACGCGATACGACCGTCGGGTGTGGTCCGCACGTAGTGGAGGGCGGCGCGGTAGTCCCACAGCCCGGAGCCATCGGTCCAGCCAAGTGCCTCGAGCTTCTCCGGCGCCGGTTCTGTGAGCACGATGTAGGAACCTCGCACCGTGATGGCGCGTCGGAAGGCCTTCCAGTGCGAGGCCCACGCGTTGAGCGCGATGATCGCTTGACCCGCGCGCACCGATCCACCCGGCGTCTGGGCGATGGCAGGATCGCCTTGTCCGAATCGCGTGACCGGAGAGCCTTCGTAGATACGAACGCCCTTCTCCTGCAGGACCCGCCGAATGCCAAGGGCCAGTCGCGCCGGCTGCACCGTGGCGCCGTGCGTGGTCTTCACCCCCCCGAAGAACACCGGTGAATCCACGATGGCTCTGCTCTCCGGCGTAGTGAGGAGGTGGAATTGGTCCGCGATCCCTAGGCGCTCGGCGGCCATCACGATGTCGGCCCACTCGCCGATCTGCGCCTTCGAAGTGGCGAATCCCAGGTCGCCGTCCGCCGCGAACCACGCGTCGATGTTATTCGCAGCGCAGAAGGCGCCGATGGCGTGCACACTGTCCTCGCCCATCCGGCAGAGACGGAGTGCCGCTTCGTCGCCGAAGGCCTCGCAGACATGTGGGAGACCGCTCCACCAGCTGTTCACGAAGCCGCCGTTCCGCCCGCTGGGCCCGCCGCCGCAGATGTCTTGCTCCAAGATCACGATGTCTAGGCCGGGATCACGGTCTTTGAGCTGAAGTGCCGTCCACATCCCGGTGTAGCCGCCGCCGAGGACCACGACGTCGGCACTGGTGTCGGTGTCGAGGGGGGGAGCGGGCTCACCGACCAGCGAGGGATCGGCCAATGCATCTCGGAGCCACCAGCTCCGTCCGGCGTCGGGGGGCACGTTCATCGGCAGGCACTCTAGCGGGACCGGGAGCGACAGGGGCGCTGCCGCTGCCGATTGGTACGGTTTCAGACCTCATCCCGACGAACCGCTGAAGAGGAGGCGAGCCGCAGATGGAAGGCGGGCACGATCGTCCCAGGAGCTGGGAGGTCACGCAGGGTCCAGAGCGCGCCCCCGCTCGCGCCATGTTGCGCGCCGTCGGCTTCAGCGAGGAAGACTTCGGCAAGCCGCAAGTAGCCGTCGCCTCCAGTTGGAACGAGGTCACGCCCTGCAACTACCACCTGAACAAGCTGGCCGCGCTGGCGAAGGAAGGTGTGCGCCAAGGCGGCAGCGTTCCGATCGAATTCACGACGATCGCCATCTCCGACGGGATCGCGATGGGCCACGAGGGCATGAAGGCCAGTCTCATGAGCCGGGACCTGATCGCTGACTCCGTGGAACTGGTCCTGCATGCCGAACGCATGGATGCACTGGTCGGGATCGCCGGCTGCGACAAGTCCGAGCCGGGCATGTTGATGGCGATGGCTCGGATGAATCTCCATTCGGTCTATCTCTACGGGGGCACGATCCTTCCCGGCACCTATAAGGGGAAGGACGTCACGATCCAGGATGTCTTCGAGGCCGTCGGTTCCCACGCGAAGGGCACCACGTCCGACGAGGACCTGCTTGGACTGGAGCGCGCGGCCTGCCCCACCACGGGTTCGTGCGCAGGGATGTACACCGCGAACACGATGGCCGCCGTCGGCGAAGCCATCGGGATGTCGCTGCCCGGCAGCGCGTCACCCCCCGCCGTCGACTATCGCCGGGAGGTCTTCGCGCGCGAGAGCGGGATCCGCGCGGCGGAGTTGGTCGCCACCGACGGCCCTCGTCCGCGCGACATCATGACTCGCGACGCGTTCTT
>JAYVBZ010000214.1:0-3407 GCA_043750215.1 Actinomycetota bacterium | reverse complement strand
GCGCCGGAAGAGGGCGTCCACACGGCAGCGGTGCTCCTGCGCATGGGAGACGAACTCACCACAGGGCACCTGGTCGATGCGCTCTGGCCACACCCGTCGGGATTCCGGGCGCTCCTGGCCCCCGCCCCCGATCTCCGATTCCACGACGCCGATGTGTGGCGGCGGGTGATCCTCCTCGCCGCCGGCTTGGTTGAGATGGTCGTGGTCGATCTCGGGGCGAACCCTACCCCCGATCGCCTGGTGGCGATGGACCGAGTGCTGGAGGTGTTGTCACCCGATGTGCGGACCTTCAGGGCGGCGGCGCGCTTCCTGGATTCCGTACCGTCGGTTCGGTTGGACTACGTGCTCAACCGCGCGGGTCGTGCAGAACTCGTCGCAAGCGATGTTGCACGCGCCTTCGGCGCACCTGCGATCGCCGTGATTCCCGCCGACGCTGCTGTTGCGCGTGCTCAGGGCGCGGGTCGATTGCTGTCGGAGCGCGGTCGGGCAAGCCGCGCAGTGAGCCGGCTCGCGTCGAGCTTGCTCACGCCGGGTGGAGGCGAAGCGTCCGACGACAACGAGGTACAGGAACTGTGACGGCGATGAGATAGGCCGGTGTCGCGTCCACGTATCCCCCGGGTGCACGTCGCGACATAGGCCGCTGACAAGAACGGAATGGGCCACTCTGGGGATTACGTGGATCGCGTTGCACTCGGTATGGTTCGTCTCGACAACGCGCTCCCCGGTGCGGCTCCCTCACTACTCCCTCTTGCAGTTCCTCGATATGCGCATGTGCGTGATCGAGTGGCCGTCGTTTGTCGGAGGAGTGGTATGAGCTCGGATGCACTGGCACTGGTTCGCCGCCAATTGCGGGAGCAGCTCCGCACGCGTGTCGATGCGCGCGGCTTGGCAACCGCCCCGCGCACCGAGCGTCGCGTCCGTGTGCGCGAACAGGCGCTGGCGTTGCTCCGCGACAGCGGTGCCATCCTCCCTCAGCGCGAATTGACACGCGTAGTGAACGAGGTTTCAGACGAGGTCGTCGGGTTCGGACCGATCGAGTTCCTCCTGAAGGATCCGGAGGTGACCGAGGTCATGGTGAATGGACCCGGCGACGTATACGTGGAGCGGGAGGGGCGCATCGAAAGGGCGCCGGACGGCTTATTCGAGGGGGAGGAGGCTGTCCAGCACCTGATCGAACGTATCGTAGGGCCACTGGGTCTTCGGGTCGACGAATCATCGCCTTGGGCGGATGCGCGACTTCCGGATGGCTCGCGGGTCCATGCGATCGTGCCGCCTCTCTCGCTCCACGGTCCTACGCTGACCATCAGGAAGTTCTCCCCGGTTCCGCTTGAAGCCAGGGATCTGTTGGCTGGGGGGTCAGTTGGTCCCCGGATGCTCCGCTTCCTTGAAGCATGCGTCCGGGGGCGCGCGAATATCGTAGTTAGCGGCGGCGCCGGCAGCGGGAAGACCACCCTGCTCGGCGTGCTCAGCGGGTTCATCCCTGAAGACGAGCGACTGATCACCATCGAAGACGCGGCGGAGCTGCGCCTGGCGAAACCTCACGTGGTCGCACTTGAGGCTCGTCCGGCCAACGTCGAGGGACGAGGAGAAGTCACGGTACGTGACCTCGTGCGGAACGCACTGCGGATGCGGCCGGACCGGATCATCGTCGGCGAGGTCCGCGGCGGGGAAGCCCTGGACATGCTGCAAGCCATGAATACCGGCCACGATGGGTCGCTCTCCACCGCTCATGCGAACTCACCCCGGCACCTCCTGTGGCGATTGGAAACGATGGCCCTGATGTCAGACGTTGACCTGCCGGCTGCGCACATCCGTAACCAGGTGGCTGGCGCGCTAGATGTGATCGTGCAGCTGGCGAGACTCCGCGGCGGACGTCGAGTCGTCGCGGAAGTGGCGGTGGTCGATGGAACCAAACGCGGCGAGCCCGTGGTTTCGTCGGTGTTCAAGTTCCGTCCTCGGTCGGGAGCGGGCGGAGAGTTCGAGGCGGTCGGGTTCGTTCCCGATCTCGCGAACGTGTTGGCGGAGCGGGGCGAGGAGATCGACCCCGAGCTGTTCGCCGCCGGGAGCGATGTATGAGCGGCCAGCTCATCGAGGGAGCTGTGGTTGCCGGTATGGCCGGAGCTGCTGGTGCGATGGGGATCGCAGCAGGTCGCGGTCATCGGGTTCCGGTCTCTGCACGCACCCCTGCCGGTCAGGGTCATCGGCCGATCTCTCGACATGCGGCGGTAACCATCTCGATCGCATTCCTGGCGTTCGTGCTGGCTGGCCCGTTCGCGGCGTTCTTGGTGGTCGGGAGTTCCGGCGTGCTCGCGTGGATCACAGCGATCCGCCGACGGTCACGTCGGCAGGCGTTGATGGGTGAACAGCTGATCGACGCAGTAGCGGGGATGGGAGCGGCGCTACGCGCGGGGCTCTCCCTCGAGCGCGCGCTCCGGTTCGCGGCACAGGAGGCCGAGTCCCCCCTGGACGAGTCGCTCGGGCGATTCATCACGGATATCGACCTGGGCGAGCCGATGGGCCATGCGCTGGAACGATGGGCGCAGGCAGACGGGACCGCCGACGCCAGGCTGCTTGCTGGTGTCCTTCGACTCGACCGCCGCAGCGGTGGGGATCTCCCTCGCATCCTCGATCAGGTCGCCTCGACACTTCGTGAGCGGCGCGAGGCCGAAGGAGAAGTCAGGGCGCTGACCGCGCAGGCCCGATTGTCCGGGTTGATCTTGGGCCTCCTGCCCATCGGGTTCTTCCTCTTCCTCCTGGTCACGTCCACCAAGGATGTCTCTGCGGCGCTGCACACACCTATCGGTCTGGGAGCGGTACTCCTGGGCTCGGCGCTCGAGGTGGTGGCCTTCTTGTGGATCCGCCATCTGCTGGAGGTTCGATGACGCTCGCGGTCGTTGCAGAACTCTTGGCCGGGGCAGCCGGTCCCGCCGCGATGGCAGCGGCGCGCGCAGCAACGCAGTCAAGCCTGGTTCCACGTGCGGATCAGACTCCGGCGTCGAACCAGCTCGATGACGTCACGCGGATACCGACCGGGAGGCGCGCTCGGGCGCGAAGATCTCATGCGATCGACGCCGAGGTACCACAGCTGTTGGATCTACTTGCTGTGGCTTCGTCCGCCGGACTCTCGGCACCGCTCGCACTGCGCCGGGCATCGGAGGCGGTACACGGGCCGCTTGCGGACGAACTCTCACAGGTCTTGCGAGCATCGGATCTGGGCGCCCGCTGGCGCGACGAGTTGGCTGCGATGGCTGTACGCACCGGGTCAGCGGATCTGCGTCGAACAGTCGCGGCCCTGGGCCGAACGGAAACGCTGGGTGCGTCCCTGGCCACGTCTACCGCCGATCTGGCCGCCTCGGTGCGCGCCGCTCGTCGCGCAGCTACCACCCAGCGAGCACGAACCGCACCGG
>JAYVBZ010000213.1:0-3805 GCA_043750215.1 Actinomycetota bacterium | reverse complement strand
AGGGGAGGTGCGCCGAGGTAGAGCCGAACGCCATCGCCGCGTAGCACCCGGGCCCAGCGCTCCGCACCGATGATGAGCGCGGCGCCACCCGCCAGCGTGGCGAGCTCGACCCAGGGAACTCTCAGGCGCCTGAGGACGTGCTCTATCGCCGCCGGTTCCGTCGGATCGGACTCGCGTGCGAGGTTCACGGTCTTCACGGCGCGACCTCAGCCGGGTGGGGATCGAGTGTCGCTCCCCGCGTTCGGCGGCGCGCCCGGCGAAGGATCACCAGCGCTGCTAGCGCCCAGATGGCTCCGACCACCAAGAGCAGACCCAACGTGTAGTCTCGTGGAAGCAGACTTGGATTGTCGGCCTGGCGACCCCACCCAGCGACGAACGGGACCGCGAACAAGGTGATCGCGGCCGATGCAGCCAGTGCGCCTTCGACCGCTCCCAGCCACCACCGACGGCCACGGCGCGCCAGCATGCGTCCCGTCAAGCTGACGACGGGGGCCATGACCAGATCGTGAAGCAAGGCCAGACCAACGATCCAGACCGCGAACTGCGGCGGGTCAACCGACCCCCAGTGCGTCAACGCTGACACGACTCCGAACACGATGGCGCCCCACCCGACCACTACTCCGACCCAGAACAGTCGGCCGTACCGGCTCGTCCCGTGCACAGCGCTCATCGAACAACAACCTTGGCCAGCCATTTGGTCTGTTGGACACCCGGCCGGTTCGGTCCGATCAGGCGAACCGGGAATCCATGATCCAGATGGAGTACCTCACCATTGCACTCCAGCGCTAACAATGTGTCCGGATCGGCGATCTGCGCGGCATCGACGTCGCTGTGGGAATAGGGTGCGCCGGAGCGCTGCATCGAGTAGACGGTCGCCTGCGCCTCCACACCCGAACCGGCAGCTGCCAAGACATCACGCAAGGCCACGCCGCGCCACAACGCCATCGCGCTCCACCCATCGACGCATGCGATCGGCAGGCGCGCCTCTCGTTGCGGCATGGCGCGCAGATCGTCCAAGGAAAGGACCAAGGGTGAGGCGATCGCTCCTTCGACCACGAGCTTGTACGCGGGGTCGGTGGCGATGTCCGCGACGCGGGCTTGGGCTGCAGTCTTGTTCACGGGAACACCCTGAGGGCCGATGCGCGGATCACGCGGTGCCAGCGCGCCCACCCATGCCAGGGGCCTGAGCGTTTGGCCGACCGTCACCGCGACAAGCGTGACGGTGGCCCCCGCGATCGACCCCAGGAACCCTCGGCGGCTCAGGCCCTTGGCCGCGACCGGCATCGGTGCGCTCCCGTCACCGCGGCGCGCCCCGCGCGCCAGCGCGGTGCGCGTGGCTCCGATCTTCGCCCCGACGTGGACCACCAGCGCGCCGATCGTGATCCACGCGGCGGCATAGTGTGCGGGCGGGAACGAGATCGACGACGAGAACGGCAGCCAGCGCGACACGCTCGCGACTCCTGAGAAGAGCAAGAACAACGAGCCGCCGACCAGTGGCAGCAGCGAGAGCCGTTCGAGAGCATTCGCGAGGCTCTCCAGGGGTGGCCAGGCCCACAGGCGCGGGTAGACGGTCCATAGTTTCGCCAGCAGCAACGGGATGGAGGCGATCCCGGCGGTCACGTGGATACCCTGGGTGACGCGGTAGATCCAGGAGGGCCGGGGGAACCACGCCAACCAGCTCGGAGGGTGCTGGATACCGTGTGACACGAGGCCCGTGAGGAAGCATGCGGCGAACGTGATACCGAGCGCCACGCCCAGCCACGCTGCCGTGCGTTCGTCATGCAACGGGGAGTCGAAGGCATCGGCACGGAACGGACCGACCCTCGGGGGAGCGAGTCGCCGGAGCTTGTCGTCGATCTTCATGCCACGTCCATCCGCGCGAACCAGCGCTCCCCTGCTTCCCAGACTCGCTGTGTGGCGAACCCGGTCGAAGTGGCCACCCCTTCTAGATCATCCACACCGAGGGTGGCCCACGGGAACCGCGAACCCGTGGGCCACGGAAGCCATACCGCCTCGCTCGCCGTCGGCCGGACCTTCAGCGTCCGGCTCGACACTCCGGGGGCCTCGAGTTCGATCAGGAGACGGCCGCCGGGGTGCAGGAGGTGGTGGATCCGACGTAGGAGCGCTGGTGGGTCGCCACCGATGCCGACGTTCCCATCCAAGAGCAGTGCGCTGCCCCAGCGGCCTTCGCCCGGGAGGCGATCGAACACCGAACGATGCAGAACCCGTGCGCCACGTTGACGGGCCGTCCGCACGGATTCGGATGCTGCGTCGACGCCGACGGCGTTCACGCCGCGCGCGGTCAGCGCGAGGGTGTGCCGTCCGGGGCCACACCCTATGTCGAGCGCCGTCGGGATAGCTTGATCGAGCACGGCCTGCTCGTGAGGACCCGGTTCGTCGAACCACCGTGGCACGTGGAGCGGGATCGATCGGCCGCACGCCGAGCGCAGGTGGGCCGGAGCGTCGTATCGAGCCGACGCCGTTTCGGCCTGCATCACCATGCGCCCACCGCCATCCGCTGATCGAGGCGCTCGACGACGGCCGCGGTCCGAGAGCCGGGGATCATGTCGGCGACTGCGAGCGCATCCTCGAAGGCGTCGATGTCTCTCAGTTCGGGCAGCTCGATCCGGCGAACACCGAGTTGATCCCACCGCATGCGCTGGCGGAGCAGGGTCCGACGAGAACTCATCGGCACTCCCACCACGTGGGCGGGGATCGGACGGCGGAGCCCCATGGCCCACCAGCCCCCATCGGCGGCCGGACCCAACACGCCGTCCACACCGGATGAGCACAGCGTGACAGTCGCGGTGTTCAAGAGCTGGGAGGTCACCTGCGGCGTGTCCATGCCGATCAGCAATATCCCGTCACGGTCGGGCCCGGTATCGACGAACGCGTTCGCGATCCGCTCGTCCAGGCCGTGCCCGCGCTGCGCGATCACCCGGAACCCCTCGGCCCATGGGCCCGCAGCGCCGTCCAACACCAGGACACGGTCATTGACCTCGGTCGCCCTGCATGCGTCGAGCGTGTCCTGGAGTGCGGCCTCGGCGACGCGCGCCGCTTCGTCCGGCGTGCACGGTGGGCAGAGCCGGGTCTTCGAGCGCCCCGGAACTGGAGACTTCGCGATGACGATGAGCCTCATCTCAACTCCGTCGTGACGCGCGTCATGTCGCGGACCGTTCGAACCACGCCTCTGACGGTGCCGGTGACTTTGCTTCGGCCCGTTCGGACGAGGTACGGGACTGATCCTTCGCCGATACGCCAGCCGGCCGCAGCTGCTCGAAGCACCATCTCCAGTGGCCATCCGAATCGTCGGTCTGTCATGCCGAGACCGAGAAGGTCGGTTCGCGGGGCTGCTCGCATCGGGCCGAGATCTGTCAGCGTCAACCCAGTACGCCTGCGCACGTCAGCCGCGAGCACCCGATTCGCCAGGCGGGCGTGCGCAGGCCAGGCGCCGCGCACCGCGTCTCTTGCGCCTAGGTAGAGGTCGTGCGTGCCGACGATCACCGGGCCCGCGACGTCGGGAAGGTTCATCGGGTCCAGCGAACCGTCACAGTCCATGAAACACACGACGTCTGCCTCGGCTGCGAGCAGCCCCGCCCAACAGGCGGCCCCGAAACCGAGCTGTGGCTCGTCGATCACGACTGCACCAAGCGCTTCCGCCACCTCGCCCGACTCATCGTGTGAGCCGTTGTCGACCACGATGGGGCGGTAACCCTCGGGGATGCGTGAGAGCACCCACGGCAGGGCCACCACTTCGTTCAACACAGGCAGGATGACGTCCGGCATCTGCTGGAGTCTGGGGGCC
>JAYVBZ010000212.1:0-3301 GCA_043750215.1 Actinomycetota bacterium | reverse complement strand
GTGATCTTGGGGGGCGGGACCGCCTCGCTGGTCGGCGCGATGCTGGGCGGCGACCCGCAGTTGCCGTTCGACGCAGCACCGTTTGACCCAGCGCGATTCGCGAGGTCCTAGCGCTGCAGGCGCCCCGCGGCCGATCCGCAGGCCCAGCTCTCGTGCTCGAGTCATCCGGCGGATGGTACCCGTTAGAATCCACGGGGTCCCTATGGCTGTCCTAACCCTTGGAGTCTCGTTCCGTCGTGCGCCCATCGACCTGCTCGAACGGCTCGCCTTCACCGACGACGACCTGACGAAGGGCTACCGCCTGGCCCATGACATCGAGGGGATCGACGAAACGGTCATCCTCTCAACCTGCAATCGGGTCGAGATCTACGCGAACGTTCCCGGCTATCACGCGGGGTTCATGGCGTTGAAGCGACTCCTCACGGAGAGCCGCGGCGTCGAAGCAGATCAGATCGCCGAACCCCTGTACTCCCACTGGGAACAGGATGCGGCCGACCACCTCTTCGCGCTCACGGCGGGGCTCGACTCGATGGTGCTCGGTGAAACGCAGATCGGTTCGCAGGTTCGCGACGCGCTCAAACGCGCCGAGCGAGAATCCTCCGCGGGCCCCTCGCTCACCGCACTCTTTCACTCGGCGACGCGCGCGGGGCGAAGGGTCCGAACAGAAACGTCCGTCGGCGCGGCTCCGGATGCGTTCGTTGCCTTGGCCGCCGACATCGCCGCCGACGCTATCGGCGACGATCTATCCGGTAAGAACGTCGTGGTCGTCGGTGCCGGACAGATGGCGGCGCTTGCCGTGAAGCATCTTCGAGGCCGAGGGGTCGGTCCGGTTCGCATCCTCAATCGGTCGCTCGAACACGCAAGGTCGCTGGCTGAACGCACCGACGCGGAGCACGGAGACCTGGATGCCCTTCCTCTGGCGATGGAGCGCGCCGACATCGTGGTGAGCGCCACCGGTGCAGCCGGCGTCGTGATCTCGGCGGACACGGTTCGCCGGGTGATGTCCGATCGCGAAGGCCGCCCGCTGGTACTGGTCGATCTAGCGGTCCCCAGAGACGTGGAACCTGGAACGGCCGAGCTGGACGGGGTCACCGTGGTCGATGTCCTGTCCTTGCGCGAACGCCTGGCCGATCACGACCAGGCCACCGCAGAACAGATCGGTCGCGCGCACGAGATCGTCGCGGAAGAAGTCCATCGCTTCGTGGTCCGCCGTCGCTCGGACGCGCTGGCGCCGTTGATCCGCGCCATCCGAGCTCGTGGAGACCAGATCATGGCAGCCGAGATCGATCGCCACGCCTCTGGACTGGCGGCGCTGGATCCAGACGAACGCGAAGCCGTCGACGCCCTGGCCCGCGGGATCGTAGCCAAGCTGCTCCACGATCCCATCGTCGAACTGAAGGAGCGCTCAGAGCCCGGAACCGACGGCGTGCACGCCAGACTCCTGGCCGAACTCCTGGGCATCGACCCGGATGCGCTGGAGCAGTGACGAACGCGCTCCGCATCGGCACCCGTCGCTCCCGTCTGGCGCTCGCCCAGGCCGAAGAGATCGCGGGACTCCTGGCCGCCACCGGGGTCCGGACCGAGATCGTCCCCATGACGACCTCGGGAGACGAAGGTGCCCCCGTGCCCAACGCCCCTCAGGGCCTGAAAGGTCTCTGGATCGACACCATCTTGGACGCGCTCGAGACGGGTTCCATCCACCTGGCCGTTCATTCGGCGAAGGATCTGCCGGCCGAGGATGACGATGGGTTCGTCATCGCGGCGGTTCCCCTGCGGGCGGATCCGTTCGACGTGCTGGTCCTGCGTGAACCGACGTCGTTGGGCTCGGTCTCCAGGGTCGGAACCTCGTCGGTGCGGCGTGCCGCGCAACTCCTGGCCCGCGACCCCCGCCTTCACATCGTCGAACTCCGAGGCAATGTGGAGACGCGACTGCGCAAGGTCCAAGAAGGAGAGGTCGACGCCGCGGTGCTGGCCGCTGCCGGCTTGGTCCGACTGGGGATCGAGCCTGCCTACATCCAGCGACTGGACCTTGACGTCATGATCCCGGCTCCCGGCCAAGGGTGCCTGGCCGTGCAGTGCCTCGTGGACGAACCGGAGATCATCGCCGCGCTGGCCGCGATCGACCACGCGCCGTCCCACCGAGCGTTGGACGCCGAGCGTTCGCTGATGTGGCGGTTGGGGGGAGGGTGCGCGCTACCGCTGGGGGCGTACGCGATGACCGGCGAGGACGGCGTATCCCTCGTGGCTTCGGTGAGCCTCGCGGATGGATCCAGGACACTGCGCTCGGATGGATTGGGAGCGGACCCGGAAACCGTCGCTGGAATCGTCGCCGCCGATCTCATCGAACGCGGGGCCGAGCAGATCCTGGCCCAGGTCCGGGACACGTGAGCCCCGGACCGATACGTTCGCTTACCGGTCGAACCATCCTGGTCACGCGCCCCGAAGATCAGTCGGCCGCACTGGTCAAACTCCTTGACCAACGTGGAGCGCGGTCGGTCATCGCCCCCGCCATCGAACTCATCCCGGCCAGGAGTGCGGCGCTCTCGCGCGCACTGAAGGAGCTCGCCTCCGGTGAATACGCGTGGATCTCGCTCACCAGCCGCGCGACGGTGGAGATGCTCGCCGCTCGGCTGGGTTCTCCCGGCGACGTTCGCGCGAAGGTGGCGGTGATCGGTGACGGCACGGCGGCCGCGTTCAAGGCATGGGCACGGCGCACCGCTGATCTTCAACCCACCACCTTCACCACGGTGGCACTCGCGCGGGCCTTCCCGCGAGGCCGGGGACGGGTGCTCTGTGCGCGAGCCGACATCGCGCCCGAAGGCCTGGAGAGCGCTCTCGAGGCGAAGGGCTGGAGTCCGACCCGCGTCGATGCCTACCGAACGCGGATGCCCCGGACCCTGCCCGCCCAGGCGCGAGAGGCGCTGAAGAGCGGTGCAGTCGACGCGGTCACGTTCACCAGCGCATCCACCGTGCGCGGGTTCATCGGGGCGCTCGGACAGGTCAGCGGTTCGCCCAAGGTGGTCTGCATCGGCCCCGTCACCGCGAAGGAAGCACGGGAGCACGGGCTCACCGTGCACGCGGTCGCGAAGCCGCACACGATGGAAGGCCTGGTCAGCGCGCTGGAGCGAGTGCTGGCCACCCGGCGCGCGGGGTAGCATCGAGCCATCATGGCCCCGTTCCCCGAGCAACGACCGCGCCGGATGCGCCGTACAGCCGCCCTGCGCGGGCTCATCCGCGAGACGACCCTTGCACCGATCGATCTCATCGCCCCGCTGTTCGTGAAGGAAGGGATCGACGCGGC
>JAYVBZ010000211.1:0-4424 GCA_043750215.1 Actinomycetota bacterium | reverse complement strand
GGCCCTTCCGTCGGCGCTCGCAACCTCCGCCGGGGCCGCCGGGCTGTTGGACGTGACGCATGGGAGCACGGTCCTAGGACTCAAATACACGGACGGCGTCATCATGGCCGGCGATCGACGGGCCACTGCCGGTTACTCCATCGCAGACGCGAAGATGCGCAAGGTGTTTGCCGCAGATGACTTCAGCGCTATCGCGATCGCCGGCGCTGCCGGCATGGCCCTGGACATCGTCAAGCTCTTCCAGCTGGAGCTGGAGCACTACGAGAAGCTCACAGGCGATCGCCTTTCGCTCGAAGGCAAAGCCAACCGGTTGGCGCAGATGATCCGCGGCAACTTCCCGTTGGCGATGCAAGGTCTGGTCGTGGTTCCGCTGTTCGGCGGCTATGACCTTCGTCGCGGAGAGGGCCGCATCTTCTATTACGACGCCACAGGTGGTCGCTGGGAGGAAGACGACTATCAAACTAACGGCAGCGGCGGACAGCCAGCGAAGAATTCCCTGAAGAAGCGGTGGAAGCCCGGTCTCGATCGCGCCACAGCTGTCCGAGTCTCGGTTGAAGCGCTGATGGATGCAGCCGAGGACGACGTGGCTACCGGTGGGCCCGATGTCGCGCGCAAGATCTACCCGATCGTGTTAGCGGTCACGGCTACCGGTGCGGACGATGTTCCCGAGGATGAGGTCGCCGCCGCCGTCACGAGCATCTTGGAGGAGCGAGCCCGATGAGTTTCATGCCCTATGTCTCGCCCGACCAGATGATGAAGGATCGTTCCGAATACGCGCATAAAGGCATCGCGCGCGGCCGTTCGGTCATCGGGATGGAATACAAGGATGGCCTGCTCTTCATCGCGGAGAATCCCTCGGCGACGCTGCACAAGATCAGCGAGGTGTACGACCACATCGGCTTCGCCGGTGTAGGCAAGTACAGCGAGTTCGAGGATCTGCGGATCGCGGGGATCAGGCTCGCAGACATGCGCGGCTACTCCTATGGGCGAGAAGACGTGAAGGCTCGCGACCTCGCCAACGCGTACAGCCAAGCGCTCTCGACCATCTTCACCCAGCAGATGAAGCCGTACGAAGTGGAGATCCTTGTGGGGGAGGTCGACGGCGATGCGGCCGGAACCACGCTGTATCACGTCATGTTCGACGGCAGCATCAACGATGAACACGGCACCGTGGCCATCGGCGGCCACGCGGAGGAGCTGAGCGAGGCGCTCAAGGCTCGCTACGAAGCCGGTTGGGACCTCGCAACCGCAGTCAAGGCCGCCGCGCAAGTTATCGGCGGCCCCGACGCCAGGACGATCGCCCCGGATCAGCTCGAAGCCGGGGTCCTGGATCGCACGCTGGCGCACCGGCGTAAGTTCCGTCGTCTGGACGACACGGAGATCGCCGGGATCCTTGGATAGCCATGCGACGCGGTCTTCGCGTGCATCGGACTGATGTGGGCGGGGCTCGCGACCAGGCCCGCCCGCGCGAAGCCGGAGGTTCTGGTCCGCGCACCGGCAACCTCAAGAGCGTAGGGTGCGGGGTGGTCCCAACCTGATCCGGGAAGCACCCTAGACTGCCCAGCATGGACCGACGGATCTTCGGGCTCGAGAACGAATACGGGGTGACGTGCACCTTCCGTGGGCAGCGTCGACTGAGCCCCGATGAGGTCGCTCGCTACCTCTTCCGACGCGTCGTGCACTGGGGGCGCTCCTCGAACGTGTTCTTGGAGAACGGAGCGCGCCTGTACCTGGACGTGGGCTCTCACCCTGAGTACGCCACGCCGGAGTGCGATGACGTGAAGGAGCTCGTTGCACACGACAAGGCGGGGGAGCGGATCCTGGAAGGGCTGCTCGCCGCCGCCGAGATCAGGCTTCATGAGGAGGGCATCAACGGCCAGGTCTACCTCTTCAAGAACAACACCGACTCAGCCGGTAACTCCTATGGGTGCCACGAGAACTACTTGGTCGGTCGCCACGGGGAGTTCGCGCGGATGGCCGACATCCTGATCCCCTTCTTCGTAACACGGCAGATCTGGTGCGGTGCAGGCAAAGTGCTCCATGGGCCGCGCGGAGCTCAGTTCTGCATCAGCCAGAGGGCCGAGCACATCTGGGAGGGCGTCTCCAGCGCCACCACGCGGAGCCGCCCCATCATCAACACCCGCGACGAACCACACGCCGACGCCGAACGCTACCGACGCCTCCATGTCATCGTCGGGGATTCCAACATGAGCGAGTGGACCACGTTCATGAAGGTCGGCGTCACCGATCTGGTGCTGCGGATGCTGGAGGGCAACACCGTCATGCGCGACATGTCGCTGGAGAACCCGATCCGTGCGATCCGCGAGATCAGCCACGACCCCACGTGCGCGCGCAAGGTCAAGCTTGCAAACGGCCGAGAGGTAACCGCCTTGGATATGCAGTTCGAGTATCACGAGAAGACGGCCCGTTTCCTCGAGCGGCGGGGGACCGACGAGGTCTCCAAGCTCTTGGTGACCGAATGGGGAGAGACGCTGGATGCCCTGAAGGCCGGGGAATCCGAGTCTTTGGCGCGCCGGGTTGACTGGGTCACGAAGCGATTGATGATCGACCGATACATGGCGAAGCACGACCTCTCACTGTCCTCACCGAAGGTCGCGCTGCTGGATCTCGCCTACCACGATGTCAATCGGGCCCGTGGGCTCTACTACCTCCTCGAGAAGGGTGGGAAGGTCGACCGGATCTGCGATGACGCCGCTATCAACCTCGCCATGCGTGAGCCTCCGCAATCCACGCGGGCGAAGTTGCGAGGTGACTTCATCCGGCACGCCAAGGCCAAGCGCCGCGACTACACCGTGGATTGGGTCCATCTCAAGTTGAACGACCAGGCCCAACGAACCGTCCTGTGCAAGGACCCATTCAAGAGCGTGGATGAACGCGTGGATCAACTCATCGCCCACATGTAGCGATCCTCAGGTGACCGGAGAGCGCCACTTCCGGTTCGTATCGGCCATACGACCGGCCAGGACGCCCGCGGCGCCCGCACCCAGCCAGAACGCGGGATCGTCGTCCATGGAGCGACCCATCGATCTCACCGTCACCGCGCGATCGCGGAGTTCATCGATCGCCGGCTGGCCGTCCACCTCGACCAGATTGTGGATCTCCTCCAGCCGCGCCTCCCGTAGCGCGTCCCACACCGCTGCCCGCTGTAAGCCATCGGCCAGGGTGGGCACGGGGACGTTGACCTCCACCTTGCAAACATCGCGCAGGATCGTCAGGGAATGGTGGGAGAGACCCCGATGCCGGTCACGCTCGTCGGCGAAGCTCACTCGAAGCGCCGGGACGGGCTTTCCCCCCAATGTGTGCGCGGCGTTGAGCGCGTCGCCGCTGCCGAGGGCGCTCACGCCCCAGGTGGTGTCCGTGCCGAGGTTCCCCGGCCCGTCGGAAACCACGATGATCTCGGCCCCGAGGATCTCCACGGCCGCGAGCATCCCGGTCCATACCGTGACGGCCTCGAGCTCTGCGCCGAATGCCTGACCGCAGCTGATCCACCCGTCCAGAAGTCCGGCCTCGTGAAGGCGCGGCACCAGTCGAGAGAATCCGCCGGCCAGCGCCGCGCCGTCCGTCATGACGTAGATGATTTTGCATCCACCGCTGGATCGTTTCCCTCCTGCCGCCACGGCCGCGATCATGGAATGCAGAGGAGCGCACACGACCGGCGTCTGGCGCAGCCCCTTCGACCCCTCGAGGAGATCTCGATGAGTCTCTTCCACCGAGGACACTGCCACCTGATGAGGGAGGTATCGGCCTTTCATCACGCGACCTGCTCCCGAAGTGTCCACCGCATCACGACCATGGACCGCAACCACGAGATGGACCCCACCGGTGCCCAATCCGAGCTCGACCGCGGTGGTGTTGAGCACCACGGTGTCGCCGATAGACACCGGCCCCACCAGTTCGGGATATGCCAGAGCCATCTCTGCGCGGCCTTCGAGTAGCACTTCCAGTTCGAGGGCTCCAGGCCGGGCCGTACCGACACCTGTCACCACGCCGCGGCGCAGGCGGATCAACGGTGCTCCCAGTGGCTCGGCATAGCCCCGCTATGATGCCGCAACGATGGCGGGGCAGGACGGGATGGAGCCGCTCGAACGGCTGTTGAACCTGGTTGGACTGCTGCTGGAGACCGAGCACCCACTCACGTTCGAGCAGATCAGCGACACGCTGGATGCCTATCGGGCCCAGAACACCGATAGCGCCAAGCGGATGTTCGAACGGGACAAAGACATCTTGCGCGAGTACGGCGTGCCGCTGGAACTCCGTGATCTGGACGCTTGGGGCGGCGAGCAGGGCTACATCATCCCCAAGGACCTCTACTACTTGCCGGAGATCGCCTTCACTCCCGAGGAACTGGGGTCGCTGCTGGTCGCTGCCCAGGGAAGCGGCGGGGAGACGCCCGTGGAGCAGGC
>JAYVBZ010000210.1:0-6000 GCA_043750215.1 Actinomycetota bacterium | reverse complement strand
TCGGGTGGACGGGCGAACATGAAGTGCACGGCGTGCGGGCAGCTCTTCAAAGAACGCCACGCGTGACGCCGGCGTCCGCCGCCCGCATGAAGGTCGGCGTCGCGCTAGGCACGCTCGGCCCTTGCCTCTTCTTGCTGACCTCTTTCACGATGGCGCTACTTCGACGAGACGTGATCCGGGCCGAGGGCTGGGCCAGCTGGCCCAGCAGCATGGCCATCGGTGGTTGGGCCGGAACACCTCAGATCCTCGCGTTCCTCAATCTCGCCTTCTGCTACACCGTCTTCGCGTGGTGGGCTCTTCGGCCGGCGGTCGGACGAGGGTTCCTTGCATTCACGGCGATCGCGTTCGGAGAGTTGTGTCTTTCGTTCCCGACCGATGCGCGCGGTCAAGGAGTCAGCTGGCATGGGACGGTGCACCTGATGGGCGTCCTCGTGATCACCGCAGCGACGGCCGTAGCCGCCGTCGCGATCACCTACGCCACTCGGAAACGCGCCGCTTGGCGCGCGTGGCGCCTCGTAGGGATGCCGAGCATCATCGGGGGGGTCGTGGTCGGCGCGGTTGCGGGCTTTCACGCCGGATGGGCGAAAGTCTTCTTCGTGCTCGCGATCACGCTGCCCATCCCCCTCCTTGCTCAGCTGGTCGCGAGGGAAGACCGCCGCCGCATCAGTTAGCCTGGCCCGATGTCAGCGATCCCCTCGGCCCGCCCCCTTCGGGTCGGTCTGCAGCTTCCCGAAGTAGAACGCGAGGTTCGTTGGCCCGAGTACGTCGCCATGGCCCGAGCGGCCGAGGACGTCGGGTTCGACTCGGTGTGGGTCGGCGACCACTACCTCTACCGTGATCAGCAGGGAAGGGAACGAGGTCCGTGGGAAGCGTGGACGACGCTGGCAGCGCTCGCGCAAGCCACCGAGCGCGTCGAGTTGGGACCGCTCGTGGCATGCGCGGGCTTCCATCGCCCCGCGATCCTGGCCAAGCTCGCGGCCTCGGTGGACGAGATCAGCGGCGGCCGACTGCGCGTGGGGATCGGCGCCGGGTGGAACCGAACGGAGTTCGACGCGTTCGGAGTGCCGTATGACGGCCGGGTGTCTCGCTTCGAAGAAACCTTCGACGTCATCAGGCGTCTCTTGGCCGGAGAACACGTGACCGCGAGCGGACGGTTCGTCCAGGTCAACGATGCCGTGTTGCTCCCTGCCCCCGCCCGCCAGATCCCGCTGATGATCGGTAGCAACAGTGACCGGATGCTCGCGGCCGCACTTCCCTACGTTGACACGTGGAACACCTGGTTCGACGGGTACGGCAACACGCCGGAAGGGTTCGAAACGCTGGATCACCGCATCTCCTTGGCGTGCGCACGCGCGGGCCGGAGCCCGGCCCAGGTGAAACGGAGCGCGTGCGTACTGGTACGCCTTGACCCCCGCGCCACCGAGCGCCCGAACGACCCGGCGGCGATAGAGGGGTCGGCGGAGGAGATCGCGACGACGCTACGGAGCTTCGCCGATGCAGGCGCGGACGAGGCTATCCTGGTGCTGAACCCCATCACTGAAGACTCGATCCGCGGACTCGGTGCGGCACTGACATCTCTGGACCAACCCTAGAGTCGAACCAACTGCATCGAGAGCTCGCCCGACAGAGTGCCGGTTCCGTCGCCGCTCAGCAGGGACTTGGGGAACCCCTGCAGAACCAGCTGCATCGAGTACGTCCCCCGTGACACCGTCTTCAGGAGCGAACCGTTCGCCGGATCGATCCACGAAGTGGTGGACGTGTCGGTCAGGGACCCAACGTAGGATGCCGTCGCGTCCTTGGGGATCTGGTCGGCAGGAAGGGCCAGGACACCAGCGAGATCGGCGACCTTCACTGTGAGATCCACCGGCACCGTGGCATTGGTTTCGATGACGACCGAGTCGGATGATCCGAGCTGTTCGCGCCGCAAGAAGGTCGTGGTGGCACGGTAGGAAAGCGTCGATCTCAAGAACGCCTGCCGCACCTGCGTGGACCACGCATCTCCCGGTCGAACCGGATGACCGGGGAGGAATGCCAACGGTCGGGCGATCCCGGCCTGCGCAGGTCCTGGCGCGCCCCCTGAGACAAGGTTCACCCCGCTAGAAGTCCTCATCCCTCCGTCGGCATCGACGGTGATGGTGGTCGGTGGAAGATCGGCCAGCGTCACCGGCAGCCCGTTAGAGCTCATGGTGGGGTGGGTGACGGTCTGGACGATCGTGGCCGCCCCGGTTCCATCCACGCTGACCACACGCCACGTGATGTCGGCCTGGATCTCATCTTCGGCGGGCGAGGGTGAGGTGCCCGAGAGCGTGACCCCGCTCACATCCATGATCATATGGAAGCGCATCGCCTCACCGGGAGTGAAACGCACGCCGATATCCACGGCGGTCGGCTTCTTGAGTACGGATAGCGCGCCGCCCGCCACGGCCACCACCAGTAGGACCGGCAACAGCGCGAGAGCCACTCGTAGGGATCGACGCGCGTGATCCTGCCGGTCGCTCACCGGGCGATGCTACCGCCCGCGGCGGCGTTGACCTTGGCGCCCTGGCTGCTTCGGGCGCCCGTCGCTGCGAACATCCGAGGGCCTCTGGTGTTGAGAGCCGTTATGCGACCGCATCCCGGCATCCTCGAACTGAGTGTGGAGTTCAAGTACGCGGGCCATCGCTCGAACCTCGCCCTGCTGCTCCGGCGTGACGAACGTGATCCCCGTACCTGAGCGGCCGGCGCGAGCGGTGCGGCCCACGCGGTGGACGTAGGCCTTGTCGTCTTCCGGCGGGTCGAAGTTGACAACGTGCGTGATGGCCTCGAGGTCCAGACCGCGCGCCGCAACATCGGTGGCGACCAACACATCGTTGGCGCCGGAAGCGAAATGGCCAAGCGCCCGCTCCCGCTGCGGCTGACTCATCCCCCCATGGAGGGACCCGGCACGGAACCCTTGCGCCTTGAGGTTCTTGGCCAAGCGGTCCGCCCCCCTCTGGGTTCGAACGAAGATGAGCGTCAGACCCCGATCGGCGGCGAGCTCACGGACCAGCGCCGCCGTCTTCTTCGGGTGTTCCACTCCGATGAACCGATGCGACGCCGTGGAGATCGTCGGTGAGTCGTCGATAACCTCGTGCATGGCGGGCTGATAGGTGAAGCGCTTGGCCAGACGGCCAACTTCCCCGTCCAGCGTGGCGCTGAACAGCATGGTCTGGCGTTCGTCGCGCAACTGCTCCAAGATCCGCGTGACGTCCGGCAGGAACCCCATGTCCAGCATGCGATCTGCTTCATCAAGCACACAGATGCGAACACGGTCCAGACGCAGCAACCGACGACTCACCAGGTCTAGCAGACGGCCGGGAGTGGCGATGAGGATATCGGCGTTGCGCGCACGCTTGGCCTGCGCTTGGATCCCCACGCCGCCGTAGACCGACGCGATCTGGAGATGCTTCACGTCGGCGATGGCACGGAACTCTTCGGTGACCTGACTCGCCAGCTCGCGGGTGGGCGTGAGGATGAGGCCCGTCGGCGAACGGGTGTCGTGCATCAACTGCTCAACCACCGGCACGGCGAACGCGAGGGTCTTTCCAGAACCGGTACGTGACTTCGCGAGGACGTCTCGCCCCGCGATGGCGTCTTCGAGCACCAATGATTGGATGGCGAAGGTTTCGTCGATGCCGCGCATCTTGAGCGCGTCAACGACCGGCGCAGAGACGCCGAATTCAGCGAACGGTCGTCCGGGCGTGGCGTGGGTGGTCGGGGCAGCATCGATCGCTGCAGCGTTGGAACCGGTCATGCGGACACTCCTAAAGATCGTGGTGCGATGGGACTCACGCGCGATACGCGCAGTCGTGAACGACGCGGGCTGGGCTAGGAGCCGTCAGCTGGTGCGTCGACGACGATGTCCTCTTCGACCGCGATCTGAGCGAACCCGTCGTCCGTCTGCTCAGGGAAGATGCCGTTGGCACGGTCGTCGCGCCGCTGGTTGCGGGCTAGGCGAAGCTCCTCGCGGGCGACGGCCTTGTTAGCCTTCACCTCGCGACGCTGTCGCTTACCCATACTATCCGGCACGCACCTAGCGTACGTCATACGGCAAGGCCCACGACGGATGGTGGTGTCTCAGTTTGAATCCCGGAGCAGACGAAGGGCGGGAGTGTACGTGGCCTCCCGCCCTGAACGTCCCTTGGGATCCTCGCAGACCCGAGCCTCGAACACCCATTATATCGGCAGCCTCAAGAAGCAAGTCAGGCCCCCTCGGCAGGAACCGAACCCGCTGCCCCAAGTTTCGAGGCTCGGGTCTCCGGCCACGAGCGAGGGGGACAGGGCGAATCCTATGGGTTCCAGGTAGGCTCTTGGACTTGGCGATGGGGTCCGCCAAAACAAACCGCCACAAGGGCTGATGACTCCTACGGAGTAACGTAGGAGGTCGCCATGCGTAGCTGGCTCCCGCTCGCAGTCGCCGGCATGTTGGGTGTGCTCACCCGACACACTATTCAGCGGTTGATCCCGCAGCACGGGGGCCTCCCTTGGGGAACCCTCATCGTGAACCTCAGCGGTGCTCTAGCTATCGGTTTCGTGGCCGCGTTCGTCGTACACCGGCTCAGGACTCCCATGTGGGTTCAAGAGGCGCTGACCGTCGGCTTCCTCGGCGGATACACGACCTTCTCGGCCCTGGCTGTGGATACCGTCGTTCTCATGGATCGTGGCCGCTACGGGGTTGCGGCGGGTTACAGCTTCGGAACGCTCGCGGCGGGAGTGCTAGCAGTGATGCTAGGCCTCCGACTCGGGCGCGCTCTTTGATCCAACAGCCCTGCGATCTCGTCGAGCGTCCAGACGTGATCTGCCACACCCGCCGCCATCGCGGGGTGCGCGGGTAGGGGTTCTTGAGGCTCTTGTGCGGCCGAGCGAAGTTGTAGAACTGGAAGTGCAGGGCAACCGCCACAGCATGGTTCTACAGCCGACGCGGTCGATCCGAGAATCGCTGCGCTCTCCTTGTACGAGTACCCGGCGTAGTAGTCAAGGATGATTGATCCGCGCTGGTTTCGCGCCAGCGCATCGAGCCCACGAAGTAGGCCGCCGATGGACTCCTTCATCTCATACGTTTGGTCGTCGGCCAGGTGAACGGTTCGCCGTTCAGCCCCAGCTCTCCTGCCGCGATCCGAAACGCCGCCCGACACACGCATGCAAGCGTGTCTCGAAGTTCTTCCCATCGACCGATGGCCTGAGCGAAAGCTTCGGCTGCCGCGTCGCTCGCGACTTCAGGCCTTCCCGTGCAGAGGAGGAGGGAACGCCGAGCTTGGCCGGAGGCGGCTCAACGCCCCCCTGCTACAGGGCCGGAGAAGCTGGTGTGACTCTTCCGGCCACTACCGCAGAAGCGGCGATCGCGATATTGGCCTTCAGCTGCGCCAAGGTTCCGTCTTCGATGTTCTTCACCCACTGCGCCTCATTGTCGATCGCGCTGAGCGTCCCACTCGTCGTTTGCAGGAACCGTCCCTGCGGATTCACTAGTCTGAAGTAGCCCGAGCCGTCGTCTTTCAAATGGAGGAAATAGATCCCGTGATCTCCAACCTTGGAGGGATGATTCCCTTCAAGGCCGCCCTCCTCGATCGTCACTGACGACGTCTGAAGGGTCCCAAACAGAACCCCGTCGACCTTAAGGGAGACCTGAGTGAATTGCAGGGCTCCGTCGCCGGTTCCAACCACGCGACCCAACTCGACGGAGGCGACATTCGCCTCCACAACGACCGTTGAGGTGGCAATCATCTGCGGAAGACTGTCGAAGGTGTACTGATCCTTGGAACCTATGGTGGCCGCATCCCGTCGGGGGGCGCAAGCCACCCCCAGCAAGACCACGGTGATGAGCCCACCGGCGATACGCCTCCTTGCCCTATTCATCGGTCCGCTACCTTCCCTCGCTTTGCTGCTCGTGGCCGTGGACGCGGATTAGTAGTACCCATTCACATGCGACTTGTCGTGGGCGTTGTAGTGCAAGTGCCAGTCTGGGTTTTCCATGCAGGTCGGGTC
>JAYVBZ010000209.1:0-1926 GCA_043750215.1 Actinomycetota bacterium | reverse complement strand
CAGTTGGCCCACACGTCTGACTCTGGCAGAGGAGCGGCGTCGCGAAGGAGATCACGGTCGGCTTGCCGTTCCTAAGCGCGTCCTCCAGGGAGATGTAATGCATGTGATCAGGTGGCTTCCTCGTGCAGATCTCCTCCAACCCGTGAAGCGTGCTCGCCACCGGGGTGGGCACGGACATAGCTTTGCCCCCGAGCGCCGCAACGACGGTGGCATCTGTCACGGGCACCGCCTGGGTGCCGACCGAACGAGCCGTCCCGGATGTGACCTCGCATGCCAGGGTCCAGATCCCTGCGGACGGGAAGTCCACATCGACCGAATAGATCCCCACGGCGAGAGGACTCCGCGGGGAGGTGTCATGCGTCTGTTCATAGCCGAGTAGCGGATACCACGCTGCGGTGAACGGGCCAGCGGCCTTCGAGGTCTGGTCCTTCGCCATCCAGACACTCGCCGTGGCGTTCGCCAGGGCGCCTTGACCCTTGACGAGGAAGAAGCTGATGGTCTGCTTTCCAGGGTTCACGGGTGTACCAGCGCCGATCATCGAGATCTGCGAGGCATGTTCCTCGAGCGCGGCAAGCGAGCCTGCGGGGGAGGTTCGAACGCTCGCGCCTCTTGAGCAGGCCGATGCGATCGTTCCGAGTCCCACCATCCCGAGCGCACTCAACATCGACCGTCGCGTCAGTGTTGCCTCGAGCGGTGCCGTCTCATCGTTCGCCTCGATCTTCACCGTCGATCTCCTACGGTCGACGCGTCGTTCGCATCGAGTCTGGAGCGGAGTTCGGCAAGTTCCTCCCGTAGGCGCTTGACCTCGGCCTCACGGGGATCGGTAGCGTCGGTGTTGTTCCGGCCGAACATCGCTCGCATGCAGAAGACCATGGCACCAACGCAAGCCGCCGCTGGCAAGAAACGGATGATCGTGCTCATCGATATCCTCCTCATGATCGGTGATACGGTCGGCGCCGAGCGCGAGGCCTCACCGGTGATCAGCGAGCGAGGCGAAGGGGCCGGTGGCCCGAAGGCGCGTGAGGCTGAAGGCGAATCCGAACCCGATCGCGACGACGATCCAGGCGCACATCAGCATGAGGCTCGAAGGTGCAGACGCGGGGCAGTCGGGACGATGACCCATCGTGGTTTCCGCACGGTTCTCAACGTATCACCACCAGGGAAGAAGCAGGCGCGAGGAATGGATCCGACGAGCGTCCGGAGGGGCAGATGGTCGATCGCGGGGATCCAGCAGCGCTCCCCATGGGTATCGGTACGCCGATTCACGCCCGCGCTCTGAAGGCGGCCTGGGTTGCGCGGAGGTCTGTGATAATTTCTCGTCGTGTCTAGGAAGCTCATCGTCGTCGGGCTTGTCCTTTTGATCCTTCTCCTCGTGATTCCTCTCGGCATCGGGATGGCGATGGGTGGATGCCCGGACTGCCCGGTTCCTGGCCCCTCCGGTGGGATGACGCTCTGCTTGGCCTTGGCTGTCATCAGCCTTCTGGCCCTACTGCTGATGGAGCGCTCACTCGGCGACGTCATCCTGCGATCTCCGCCCGCTCTCGCGTTCGCTCGAAGTCTCGCTCGTCCTCCTCGATTCGCCTCGTAGCTACTGCTTCACGCCACCTGGTGGGTACTCCCAGCGTGGCTTCGCAGATCTAGCGAGGAAGGTACGCACCCGTGAGTCGTTCGCTGCTGCTTCCCCTACCGCAACAGTCCGCGCCTATCCACCATGCCTGCGCCGAGAGAGCCGCGGCGTGAGGAAAGGGGGTGCAAAGACCCTCGTCATCACCCTCCTCTTACTCGGAGCTGGGATGACGGTCATCGGGATCGGCGCGCATGAATTCCTGACTCGCGGAACGACCCGGGTGGGCGGCATCTCCATCGCCAACTATCAGGCCGAGGCGCAGGTTCAGAGCAGTCCGGCCCCCGACTTCACCATGCCCG
>JAYVBZ010000208.1:0-11095 GCA_043750215.1 Actinomycetota bacterium | reverse complement strand
CTGGGGACGGCCGAGTTCAGCGGTCCCAGGTCGGGTTCGCGCACGGCCGCGGCGCTCTCGCGCGCGGGCGCGCCTCCCACCGTGATCGCCGGGGCCCGGTTCGCGCTGGAGCCCGGTCACGGGCGTTCCTCGGTCCCTGTTCGAAGCGCGATCCTCGGGCTTGCCATCGCCGTCGCGGCCGTTTCCGGGGGCCTGGTGTTCGCAGCCAGCATGAACCGATTCCAGAACGATGACGCACTCCGCGGCGGTTCCGCCGCATTCGGCGCGGGCCACCCCTTCATCGGGACCCACTTCCAGAACGACATAATCCCGGTGTTCCGCGAGGAGCCGGGCATCGGTCGCTTGACCGCCGGGAACTTCCAGAACAGGGCCACGGCATCCGGACCGGAAGGACAGACGATCGTCACCATCTGGGGTCTCTCGCCGATCCGCGGCGCCATCATCAACCCCACGGTCCTGGAAGGGCGGTGGCCCTCCGCGGAAGACGAGATCGTCCTGGGCAAGACGAGTGCTCGCGCCATCGGGGTAGGGATCGGAGACCAGGTGACCCTGACAGGAGGCACCGCGCCCGCGAAATATCTGGTCGTGGGAACCGTCGTCTTGCCGGAGTTCGGCTTCGGGCCGGGACTCGGAGGCGACGCCGGGATGTCGATGGGCGGGCTCCATCGCCTATTCCCGGGGACCGTCGCGCCGCTGAACCTGGCGCTCGGGGAGTATGCCGCTGGAACTCACCCGACCGCCGTGGCTGAGCGAGTGAACAACAATCTCGACCTCATGTGTGCCCGGTTACCGACGTCCACCTCCCTGGAAAGGGCTGATCAGAAGGCTTGTCCGTGGGGTATCCACATCGATCCGCCGGGCAGCGGGACCATCCAGGATCTGGCCCACTCGCCGGGGGCCACTGCGATCGTGCAGTCGAAGAACCTTCCGCTGGCGCTCGCACTGCTCTTCGCGATCACGGCGGCGGCCACGCTGATCCACGTTCTGGTGACCTCGATCCGGCGACGCCGGCGCGACGTCGCGATCTTGAAGACGCTGGGGTTCAGCCGGCGCCAGGTGTTGGTGACCATCGAATGGCAGGCTGCTCTCCTGGCCTTCGCGGCCACATTGATCGGGGTGCCGCTCGGGGTGTTGCTCGGGCGCTGGGGCTGGGCGTTGTTCGCTGACAGGCTGGGGATCGGGGTCGCGATCGTGGTGCCGTGGATGCAGGTGCTACTGATCGTGCCGGTCGCCGTCGTCTTGGCGATGATCATCGCTGTGGGTCCCGCGTTGGCGGCCCGGCGAACGAAGGCGGCAGTCGTTCTGAGGACGGAGTAGGGAAGCAGGCACCCCCGTTGGGTGTGGTGCTCGTGAGGTGGAGTGTGGAGCAGGACCCCTCTAGGGTCCGGTGATATGGAGGAGAAGATGGTGACGCAGGCGGCGACTCAAGCACTGGAAACGACGGCGCTCCGCAAGACATTCGGCGCTACCGATGACGAACAGGTCCCGGTCCGGGCTCTGCGCGGGGTGGATATCTCGGTTGCAAAAGGGGAGTTCATCGCGATCATGGGGCCATCGGGTTGCGGGAAGTCGACGATGCTGAATCTGGTGGCGGGACTGGACACGCCCACCGACGGCGAGATCCGCATCGACGGCGATCCGATCACCGGCATGGATGAGGACGACCTGGCGCTCATGCGCCGGCGTCACATCGGCATCGTCTTCCAGTTCTTCAACCTATTGGAAGGCATGACGGTGTTGGAGAACGTGGCGCTGCCGGCCGTGGTTGCCGGACGCCCTCGCAAGCAGGCGGAGACGCGGGCGCGCGACCTGCTGGACCTGCTTGGGATCGCCGATAAGGGCGGCAAGACCCCGGGCGTGCTGTCCGGTGGTCAGCGCCAGCGGCTCTCGATCGCGCGCGCCCTTGCCAACGAACCGACCCTGCTCCTAGCGGACGAGCCGACCGGTTCGCTGGACTCGGCCGGCGGCGCCGAGGTGCTCGAGTTGTTCCGCCGACTGCACGAGGGTGGACAGACGATCGTGCTCGTGACCCACAGCGACGAGGTGGCCTCCGGCGCCGACCGGATCGTGCGGATGCGTGACGGCCGGATCGACGACGGCACAGGAGTTCCAACGGCCGGCCCGGTCTCGCCGGTGTTCGGCGTGCTGGGGGAGGAGCCGCCCGCGTGACCGGCGTCCGGATGCGAGCACGGGCGGATCTGCGGGCCCGCCCGGCTTCGATCGTCGTCCTGGTGCTGCTGGTCGGTCTGGCCGGTGGCGCCGCGATGACGAGTATCACCGCCGCCCGCAGGACCTCCAGCGCCTACGACCGCTTTCAGAGCGCGGTGGATCCGCTCGACGCGGTGATCACCACGTGTGGATCCGACACCCCAGGGGTCTCGGCAGCCGATCTTGCGAGGGTGGAGAGGCTTCCACAGGTCGCTTCATCCACGTCCATCTGGGTGTCGCCAGCATCCACCGTGAGCGCCACCGATGGTAGCCCGCTCTTCTTCCCGGCGGGGGCGCTCCCCTCGGCTGTGATCTTCGCTCCGGTGGACCAGGCGCACTGGAGCGACATGCATCCGGTCCTCCTGAAGGGCCGGATGCCGAACCCGAACGCCGCCGACGAGGTCGTGGTCGGTTACAGCGATCCGGCAGCCTTGGCCTCTACGATCGCCGCCGCTCCTACGCCAGATCCACAGGTCGGGCGATCCATCGATCTGATCATGCCGGCCAAACTTCCCCCCGGCGAGTTCTTAACGCAGAAGACGTTCTTCCTGCCACCGGTTCGGGTGAAGGTCGTCGGAGAGGTCCTCATGCCGTTCGAGGCCACGGGGAGCAGCGCGGATATCTTCGCGACACCAGCCTTCTACCGCGGCCCCGCGCAGGACGCCTTCGGCTGCATAGCGCCGTTCTATCAACTGAGGCGCGGCAACGCCGACGCCACCGCCTGGATCCCCGGCGTCTTGAAGATCGATCCTCATGCGATCCTCTACACAGAGTTGAACACGGTCCAGTTCTTCGCCCGCGCGACCAACCTGCAATCCGCTGCTCTGCGGTTGTTCGGGATCCTGCTCACTATCGCCTCCCTTTTGGTCCTGGGCCAGGTACTGGCGCGCAGGACCGCACTGGCCGGGGCTGACGGCCCGGTCCTTGCGGCTCTTGGCATGACCCGCCGACAGGTCTTCGCAGTGGGGGTCGTGCCGGGGGTGATCGTAGGGATCCTGGGAGCGCTTATCGCAGTTGGCATCTCCGTCGCGGCTTCGCCCCTGTTTCCAACCGGCATCGCGCGACTCGTCGAACCGAGCGCGGGCGTTCAGGTCGACGGCATCGTGCTGGCCGCGGGCGCCATCGTGATCCTCTTGGCCTCTCTGCTGGCGGCGGCGCTACCTGCCTGGCGGGCGTCCCGAGCCGGAGGTACCAGCCTTGCCGTGGAGTTCGCTGGCGCGGACCGACCGTCGGCGGTGGCGTCGGGCCTTGCCAGAGCCGGGATGCCTCCGACGATGGTGGCGGGGGCGCGCTTGGCCCTCGAGCCGGGCCACGGTCGCACGGCGGTCCCGGTTCGCGGCGCGGTCATCGGACTCTCCCTGGCGATCGCAGCGATGGTCGCGGCGTTCGGGTTTGCCGACAGCACGGATCACCTCGTGTCGACGCCGAGGCTGGTCGGGGCCGGTGACATCCAATTCGCAGCCGGGAATCCGTTTACGCAAGGGGAGTTCGAACTGTCCGGGGTCCCGGTGCTCTTGAACTCGCCGGCCGTCGGGCGCCTCAGCGGCGGCAGCTTCAACAATCAGGTGAACGTCACGGGGCCGGGAGGCGCGAGCACCCTGGAAACACTGTGGGGGATCTCCGCGCTCAAGGGGCCATTGGTCGCCCCGACCATGCTCGAAGGATATTGGCCGACGGCGAACAACGAGATCGCTTTAGGACGTCAATCGTTGCGATCCCTGGGCGCTAAGGTCGGTGACACCGTGATGGTGAGGTGGACAGGTGCCCCCGTTCGGATGAAGGTCGTCGGGGTGCCGGTGTTCCCCGACATGGGATTCGGTCCGGGTCTGGGCCAGGGCGCCGGCACCACGATGGGCGGTCTCCAGCAGTTCTACCCCGAGGAGTCCATCGGCCTCGTCTTCGGGACGTTCGCTCCAGGCGTCGCCAGCACTGCACAACGTGACGCCGCGATGGCCGTGCTCGGGAAGACCTTGCTTGCGAACGTCGACGCCCGGGTAGGGCGGTTCGACCAGCTCCTCGGACATACGGCCAACGTCGGTGCAACGGCGAAGGTGCGCTACGTTCCCTTGCTGCTCTCGCTCATCTTCGCGCTCGCGGCGCTGGGGACGCTGGTCCACGTGCTCGTGACCTCGATCCGCCGCAGGCGCCGAGATCTAGCCGTGCTCAAGACCATCGGGTTCCGCCGTCGGCAGATAACGGCGACCGTGGCATGGCAGGCCACGACGATCTCCGTGATCGCGCTGCTGATCGGGGTGCCGGTCGGTGTGATCGTTGGCCGGTGGGCGTGGATCTTCTACGCGGACCGTTTGGGCGTGGTCGCCGAGCCCGTCGTCGCCGCGTCGAGAGTGCTCCTCGTCGTGCCTGTTGTCATCGCCGTCGCGAATCTCGTGGCGTTCGTGCCCGGACTGATCGCGCGACGAACGAAACCGGCCATCGTGCTACGGGCGGAGTGAGCTGATGCGACCCGGGGCGAGGTGGCTGGCGTGGGGCGCAGTGATCGGGGCGCTGGTGCTGGCGTGTGCGCTTGCCGCCCACGCGCTGGCGGGAACGCCGTCGAACCCGTGGCCGTTCGCGGCCGTTGCGCTGATCGGCGTGATCCCTTCGGTGTGGTCCACCAAGTCGCGTGCGGTCGCGAAAGCGGCGCCGCGCGCGCTGGCCGCCGCGCTCCGGCTGGCCGCCGTTGTCGCGATCGTTGCGGCCATCTACGGCGTCATCGTGCTTGCCAGCGGCAGGGTTCCCTCGGGGAGTGATGGCACGATCCTCGCGTGGTCGGCCCTGGCGGCCGTGGTGGCAACCCAGGTCTATCGGCTGGCCCAGCGCCGGATCGACGCGGGCGCGGCGCGGATGGCCGGGGTCGACGTAGGTGGTGGAGCCGACATAGCCCGGACCTTCGGCGCGCGGATGAGCCGGTCGATCCCGCTGGAGGAACTCGTTCTCCAAGCAGCAGAGTCGCTCCGCTCGGCGCTGCAGCTGAGCGCGGCGGAAGTGTGGACCTTGGACGGAGGTGCACTACGCCCGTGGATCGGCGACCCTGATATCGATCGCCGGGCCGTGTCGCTGGCCGGGATGGATCCGGCCACGGTCGTTCAGGCTGGGGTCAGCGGTCCGGGGTGGATGCAGGTGTGGCTCCCGGATCTGTTGGCCGGCCGCGACGACACCTACACCCGTATGGCTCCCATGGCTCACGCCGGCGAACTCCAGGGCGTGATCGTCATGGTCAGGCCGGTGACCCTTCAGCCGTTCGGCCCTGATGAGGAACGAACGCTGACCGAGATCGCACGCCAGCTGGGAGTCACGCTTCACAACGCGAAGCTGGACTCGGCGCTGCAGGCCTCGCTCGATGAGGTGCGCCGTCAGGCCGACGAGATCCAAGCCTCACGAGGCCGGATCGTCGCCGCCTCGGACGCAGCCCGCCGTCAGATCGAACGGAACCTCCACGACGGCGCCCAACAACACATCGTTGCTCTGGCCGTGAAGCTCCGGTTGGCGCGTCAGCTGATGGATCGGGACGCCGCGCGCGCGGCCACTACCCTGGAGGAACTGTCGGGAGACATCGACGTCGCGCTGCAGGAACTGCGCGACCTGGCCCACGGGATCTACCCGCCGCTCCTGGCGGACAAAGGGCTGGTGGTGGCGCTGGAGTCGGTGGCCCGCAAGGCGCCGGTCCCGACGTCGATCGACGCCCACGACATCGGTAGGTTCTCCCCAGAGGCCGAGGCCACCGCCTACTTCTGCACGCTGGAAGCCCTGCAGAACGCCGGGAAGTACGCGGGTGAAGGCGCTGCCGCCACCGTCGATCTCCGGCTCGAGGAGCGGGCGCTGGTCTTCTCGGTCACCGACGACGGGGCCGGCTTCGACGTCGGCGCCGCGGGGATGGGCGCCGGCTTCACGAACATGAATGACCGTCTGGGCGCACTGGGTGGGACACTCCGGGTCGAGTCGGCCCCGGGGCGCGGCACGCGGGTGATCGGCGTGATCCCCGTCGTGACCGACT
This sequence comes from Actinomycetota bacterium, assembly GCA_043750215.1. Classification (GTDB taxonomy): domain Bacteria; phylum Actinomycetota; class UBA4738; order UBA4738; family HRBIN12; genus JANXVR01. Next base: position 4,893 of record JAYVBZ010000208.1, on the reverse strand, counting down.
AGGGCGAAGTCGCTGCCGGAACCGCCGGAACCGCCGGAACCGCCGGAACCGAACCCGTCACCGTGGTGCCGGCGCCCAGCGCGCTCGTGACCTCGAGGGTCCCGCCCATCGCGTCGAGTCGGTCGCGCATCCCCTGGAGCCCGGTCCCGTATGCCTTCGCTGCCGAGTCGAAACCGTCTCCGTCGTCGGTGACGCTGAAGGTCAGGTGGCCGTTCGTCTGTGCGAGCGAGATGTCGGCGCGCGAAGCGTTCGCGTATTTGGCGATGTTGTTGAGCGCCTCGAGTGTGCAGAAGTAGACGGTGGCCTCGACGTCTGGCGTATACCGGTCGATATCGGTCGCCTCTACGGTGACAGGGACGGCAGCCTTGCGCGCCTGACCCTCCAGCGCTGCCATCAGTCCCTTGTCCGCCAGGAGCGGCGGGTAGATCCCGCGCGCGAGGTCGCGAAGATCCTCCAGGGCGGCCGCGGAACGTTCCTGAAGCTGGTCGGTCATCTCAGACGCTTTCGCAGGGTCGCGCTCGATCATGGTCTTGAGAAGCTTGAGCTGGATGGTGAGGGCGACCAGTTGTTGCTGGGCACCGTCGTGGATGTTGCGTTCCAGCTTGCGTCGCTCCTGGTCCTGGGCCGACACAAGCCGCTGGCGCGACGCGCGGAGATCGTCGATCAGCCGCACGTTGCGCAGCACTAGGCCGGCTTGATCGGCGAGGTCGTTGAGGAGGGCCGTCTTGCCTTCGGACATCGGGTCGCTCGCCGGCATCCGAACGCTGAGGGCGCCGAGCACCTCGCCGCGATGCCGTACGGGGGCCGCGTGTTCGTCGGTGATCGTGGGCAGGCTGTCGGTTGGCATGTCGAGCGGCGTGGCGGCAGAGGCATCGGTCGGCCAAGCCGCTGCCGGCTTCAACGAGCCGCCGACGCGGAGCCAGACCCTTGCCCTCTCGGCGCCCACGCCTTGTCCCAAGATCTGCGCCATGCGCGGCAAGACGTCGTCGGTCGCGTAGGTTTCGCCTAGGCGGCTCGAGAACTTGGTAAGGACTTCGTAGGGGGTCGCCCGCCGTCCGAAGGCCACCCGGTCGGCGAGCGATCGCGCCGCGCCTCGAACCGGTACGAAGGTGACGACCAGAAGGATGAGACCCACCGCGACCCGGGAGACCCGTCCCACCGCCGTCAGGTACAGCACGGCGAAGTAGAGACTTAGGAGCACGACGCCGGTGACGGTGGCGACCACCGTCTTCTTGATCACGAGGTCCAGGTCGTACAGCCGGTACTTCAGGAGCGAGACCGTGGCGGCGGCCGGGATACCCAGAGCGAGTGCCAGGAAGAACGCCAGGATCGCGAGATCGTTGATCGGGCGATTCTCGCCGGGGGCGATCCCGATGCTGGTTATCAGTATGAGCACCAGGAGGGCGCCCGCCAGCGCCGCCGCCCAAGCGAGCCAGCGCAACTGCTGCCGTTCGTCACCTGCGGCGCGGCGGAATCGCAGCACGAGTGCCAGGACGCACCCGATGGAGCAGCCTGCCAGGCCCACGCCGGCGACAAACACGAGTGAGGATGTCACCCCACGGAGGGACGCTATCCCCAGAGGGTTGGGGACTTTGATGACGCTCGAGACATCGATGAGGGTCGGGCGCACCATGCTCGCCATGGCAAGGAGCCCGCCGCATGTCAGCAGCGCGAACAGCAGGAAGCGCCAGCGACGAGAGGGCAATGTGCCGGTCGGGAAGAGCAGTAACAGGAGCGGGATCGACACGGCCGAGAGGAAGACCCAGTTGGAGATCCACGCCGCGGCAGCCGCGAACGGGAGCGAACCGGGCGATGTGGACAGCGCGTAGGTCGCGTACTCCGTGCTGGACCCACCCAGCAGGACTCCGATGCCGACGGCGAAGAACAGCCATCCGATGGGGTTGCTCGGAAGCCTCCTGGTGAGGAGCGCTCCGACCGTGGCGTACGCCAGCATCATCAGCATCGACACGAGGACGCTGGGCTCCCTGGCCACGGTCCCGTTCGCCCAACTGAGGAGGAGTGTGAACGCAAGCAGGACCAGGACCGCCACCCACAACGCTCGGGGCAAGAGTCTGCGGATCATGGCGTCGCCCCCTCGGCAGGCGCTCGAACTCCGGAGGGGACGACACCGCGCAGGCTCGTGCCCGATCCCGGCGCGCTGGCAACATCGAGTTCTCCGCCCAGGGCGGCAAGCCGGTCGGCGATCCCCTGCAGTCCTGTTCCGTACCCGGTGGCGCCCGGGTCGAAGCCGCGGCCGTCATCGGTGACCAGGAACCTGACCGAGCCGTCGCCGGCAGTGAGTTCGATCCTGGCTCCCGAGGCCTCCGCGTACTTGGCGATGTTCTGCAGCGCTTCCAGGCACGAGAAGTACACGGCTGCTTCCACGTCCTGAGAGAAACGCCCCAAGTCGTCGGCCTGGACGACCACGGGGATCGCGGCCCTGCGCGCCTGGGCTTCGAGCGCCGCCCCGAGGCCCTTATCGGCCAGGAGCGGGGGGTAGATCCCGCGCGCCAGGTCGCGCAGGTCCTCGAGCGTCTGGTGGGAATCCTCCTGGAGCTGCGCGAGCATCTCTCGCGCTTTAGCGGGATCGCGTTCGACCAGCGCGTCGGTCAGCCGGAGTTTGACGGCCTGGGCAACCAGCTGCTGCTGCGCGCCGTCGTGGATGTTCCGCTCGAGCTTCTTGGCCCGGTCGTCCTGAGCGGTCACGATTCGCCGGCGCGAGCTACGCAGTTCCTCGATCAACCTCACGTTGCGGAGCACGAGGCCGGCTTGAGACGCGAGATCGCGGACCAAAGACTCCTTCGTCCTGTTCATGGGGTCGTTGGCCGGCATCACAACGGTGATCGCGCCCAGCAACTCACCGCGATCGCGAACCTCGAACGCGTTGCCCGGTAAGGTCTCCGGCAAAGCCTCTGCGGACATCCGCTGGGTTTCAAAGACGCTCTGCGAAGGCCAGGATGCCTCGAGTCGCAGGTTCCCTCCCAGCCTCAACCAGACCCCGGCCTCATCGGCGCCGACCGCTTCGACCAGCAGTGTTGCCAGCCGAGGTAGCACGTCGTCCGTCGCGTAGGTCTCACCCAAGCGGCCGGAGAACGTTGTGAGCACTTCGTAAGGAGTGGCGCGTCCGCCGTAGACGAGTCGCTGCGAGATACGGGCCGCAAGCATGCGCGTCGGCCTGATGGACAGGCCGACGACCAGACCCATGAGTCCGAAGGACAAGGGGGTCTGGTCGACACCTGGGGTGAGGACGTCCCCGAGGATCGCAACGGTGATCAACCCGAAGAACCCCATGACGATGGCCAGAAGAACCGTAAGCACTCGGTGCGCGATCTGCTTGCGCATCACGAACCCGACGTCGTAGAGGCCGAACGTGAGGACAGCGAAGGCGGCTGCGACCGGGATCCCGATCAAGATCCCGAAGCCATCGACCAAGGCCATCAGAGAGGCGATGACCCACCCGACGTTGTCGTTAAGGACTTGCGCGGGGATGGCGATCGCGGAAGCGATCACCATCGCGCTGAGCACCAAGGTCAGGAAGCGCAACTGCGTCTTCGTTTCGCCCGTTGAACGCCTGTAACGGACGAGCAGACTTGCGAAACCGGCCAGAGTCGCCGTCAGCGCCAGTACGGCCGCCGCTCCGAGGCCGCCTCGAGCCGCCGGGATCGTTTCGAGCCAAGCCGGCGGGGCGAATGATGAGAGCTTGTCGGAGATCGCGAGGTTCCCCACGATCCAAAGGAAACTTCCTATCGCCGCGACGGCGACCGCGATCCTCCAGCGGCGTGAGAGCAGCCGTCCGTCCGGAAAGAGCAAGAGGAAGACCGGAAGGATGAACGCGAGGGCCGGCTCGGGGATGAGGAGCAAGAACCAGGCCGCGACGTCGGAGAGGGGCGCGGTCCCCGTTCCCAGCTCGGTCGATCCGATGGAACTGTATGCCAGGGCGAATGTGGCAGTCCCCGCGATCGCCGCGATCGAACAGAAGAGCCAGCCCAGCGGATTGTCAGGATGCTTCGAGGCCATGAGCGTTCCGAGCCAGCCGTAGATCAGGAGCGGCAGTAGGAGGAAGGCCGTGATCCACACGATGGAGGGCTCGGACTTCCCAGGGATGAATGGAACCGCAGCGGCCAGCGCGACAGACGCGATGAATATGCCTCTGCTGAGACGCCGCGCCGATGTCGTGCTGATGCTCCTCATCGATCCAACGCCTTCGTCGGGACGCGACCCTTCACGACGGTTCCTGATCCCAGCGCGCTGGTCACCTCGATATCGCTATCCAGTGCAGCCAGTCGGTCGGCCATGCCTTGCAGGCCCGTTCCGTATGACGTGAGGTCCGTGTCGAACCCCCTGCCGTCGTCGGCTACTGCGAACGCGAGGTGTCCGTTCTCCAGGGTGAGCGCAACGGTGGCCGTGGCCGCCTCGGCGTATTTCGCGACGTTGTTGAGCGCCTCCAGGACACAGAAGTAGACGGCTGCCTCGACGTCCTGCGCGTAGCGTCCCACGCCCTCGGATGAGACCGCCGTCGGCAGGGCGGCTTTGTGTGCCTGTCCTTCGAGCGCCACCACGAGTCCCTTGTCCGCCAGCAGCGGGGGGTAGATCCCGCGCGCCAGATCGCGGAGGTTCTCGAGGGCGTCCTGCGCATCCTGCCCCAGCGCGGTCAACTGCTGGGCGGTCTGCGCAGCGTCCTCCTTCGAGGCCACCGCCTGGGCCAAGCGGAGTTTTACCGCGAGTGCAACCAGCTGTTGCTGCGCGCCGTCGTGAAGGTTCCGCTCAAGCTTGCGGCGCTCTTCGTCTTGGGCCTTTACCAGCCGCTGGCGCGAGGCCCGCAGTTCTTCGATCAACCGGACGTTGCGAAGGACCAAACCCGCTTGCCCCGCTAGATCGCGAACCAGCTTCTCC
>JAYVBZ010000207.1:0-2381 GCA_043750215.1 Actinomycetota bacterium | reverse complement strand
CGGACACGCAGCAACACCCACCGACCGGCGGAACTCGTTGTGCTCGGTCAGCAGACCGAGATGCTGACGGTGGTACTCATCGCGGAAGGCTTGCCACTGGCTGCGGTCATCCCCGGGCAACCCCGACAGCACCGGTGGCAACTCGGGGTCACGCATCTCCAGTGGATTGGCCGAGACGAATCGTACCCATGGCGCTCCCGCCAGCTCGATGGCCGGATACCCTGTGACGTTGTCCGTGCAGACCACGTCGGGACGGATGTCGTCCCAGATCTCCATGATCCGCCCGTGCGAGTATTGCTCGCCGGCCACCAGCGCTTCCCAGATGGGCTTGGTCACCGTCTCGATCTGTTCGAACGTCGGCTTTGAGAACTCCGGCGCCGTCACCCTGATGAACTCGGCCCACGGGTCGGCCGCGGGATCCGCGTCGGGGTCCGGCGGGGCCATCCGCATCATCCGTTCCTCGAATCCGTGCTTGGTCAGTTCGCCCTCGAAGGACTCATCGATCACGAACACGATCCGGTGGCCGCGTTCGGCCAGGACGTTCGCGATGGCGACGCAGTTATTCGTGGGGCCCCAGGCGCCCGGTTCGGGGAAGAACGCGACGGTCTTGCTCACGGCGACTCCTCTCGGCGGTTACTGCGCCGGGATGATACGGCGGCCGTGCACGAAGTGATTGCGGTACCAGCCGGTCCCCACCCACATGATGGTCACGCCCGACACGCCCGCCGAGGAGTCCAGCGCCCATCCGTTCCCGATGTAGGTGTCGACGTGATGGATGCCGTCGCCCTCGTGATAGAAGGCCATATCGCCCGGCTGCAACTGGTTCCACCGGACGTGCCCGATCGTTCCCATGTCGAACGACCATCGCTGGGGGAGCGCCCAGCCGGCGTAGGGCCGAGGCGGCGAGACCGTCCAGCCGATGCTCGGGGCGTTCGTGCGAAGGAGCCACCACGAGAAGCCCGAGCAATCGAACCCGGGGATAGGTTGCCCGCCCAGCGAGCGCGGTTCCGGCGAGGACTTCCCCCATTCGCCGGCCCAGATGTAGGGGTAGCCGACGTACTGGATCCCGAACTGCACCACCCGGGTTACCTGCGGAGAGAGCGGGGGGAGTTCGATCGTGTCGTACTCGGCAGCCAGGCGCGCGACGGCGTGAGTCGGTTCCGTGCTCGCGCGCCAGAGCGAGTACGCCACTTGCGCGCGGCTGAGGTTCGAGGTCGGACCCACGTCCTGACTCTCGTCGCTCCACGCGTTATGGCGTAGACCCAGCCGCATCCCAAGGAGCGTCGTGCCGAAGTTCGCCGGCGTGGTGAAGGCGTGACCATCGCTGGTGTGCAGGTTGTCGAGCGCGGTCGCGGAGGTCTGCAGTCCCAGCGCCAGCACCAACGCCCGATGAACCATGATCATGGTCACGTGATCCTTCGGCCCGAAGGCGTTCCCTGCGGTGGTGAACCAGCCGTGCTGCACGGCGACGTTGGCGAACCGGTAGGCCGGCGAGGACGCGTCGACATCGGAGAACGTGATGGACGGATCGACCGGATCATCCGGCGCGAAAGCGCGCACCATCGCTCGCGCGAACCGGATCTTGCTCTCCAGCGTCGCGGGGTGGAAATCGTAGGAACCGTCCTGGTTCACCGGATAGTCGGCCATGTAGTCGTGCGCGCCCGCCACATACTTCACGGCTGCCTTGGCCCACCCGAAGCCGGCCAGGTCGTTCCACGTGATGGCGGACGCCGCCATGAGACGGCGATCGGAGGCCGTCATGCTGGGAGCCGGTGGGTGGAAACCACCGCGATGCCGACGGTTAGCCTCACCCGCAGCAGCGAACGCTGTGCCGCCGAAGGCCGTGACCACGATCGTGACTACCAGTGCGAGCGCAGCGGCCCGGGAGCCGCGCAGGCGAAGAAGATCAGTGCCGTTCATGGCATCGACCGTAGCGCACCGGACGGGCCAAGCTGTTGCCTCATCGAGCGCCAGTCTCCATCAGGTCGGGGCGTGGCCGGTGGAACACCCCTCCTACGCCGCGCGGCCGACGTCCGTTGGGCGTGCGGATAGGCCGCGGTGAAGGGATGGCCGGCAGGTGCCGTGGCGGGCTACCCTGCTGCGTATCCGGGCCTCCCGCGTTCGTCCCGAAGAGAAGGAGTTCCCATGAGTGATCTGCGTCAGACCGCCAGCGACCTGGTAGCGCCGGGTAAAGGCATCCTGGCTGCCGACGAATCCAGCGGCACCATCAAGAAACGGTTCGATTCGATCGGTGTTGATTCCACGGAAGAGACCCGTCGTCAGTATCGCGAGCTGCTGTTCACGACGCCGGGCTTGGGCCGGCAGATCAGCGGCGTCATCCTCTTCGACGAGACCATCCGTCAGTCGGCCGCCGACGGCTC
>JAYVBZ010000206.1:0-2451 GCA_043750215.1 Actinomycetota bacterium | reverse complement strand
CAGGGAGCGGAGCACGTGATGGCCGCGCTGCAACGTCTGGTTCATGACCACGGCATGACGGTGCTGCTGGCCGAACACCGGTTGGAGCGCGTGGTCGGTTGGGTAGATGGGGCCGTGGGATTCCACGAGGGCCACGCGACCGTGGGGACGCCGCGCGAGGTGATCCGAGCACTCGAGATCGGGCCCCCGGTCGCCCGGCTGGGTCGGATGATCGGTTGGGACCCGGTGCCGCTGACCGTCCGCGACGCGCGATCCGCCGCGAGTGCCCGCGGCGGAGTAGTCGGCCTGCACGCCGCCGGAACCCCGACCACTACGCCGACCGCGGCCCCCGCCGGTGACCCACTCGCTGTCCTTCGAGGCGTCGACGTGCAACACGAGGAACTCGGGCAACCCAGGTCCGCGCTCCGAGATGTCTCCTTCACGCTCAGCCAAGGAGAGATCGTCGCGGTGATGGGTCGCAACGGCGCGGGGAAGACGACCCTGCTGCGTACCATCGCCGGCGTGCTCCAACCCCACCGTGGAGACGTGCGCGTGCAGGGCCACGCACCGCAACCCGGCGTCGACGTCGGCCTCTGTCCTCAAGAACCGGAGAGCATCCTCTTCAACGATTCCGTGGCGGGCGAGGTGCGAGCGACGCTCCGCGCACGCCACCTTCCCGATGCCGACGCCCCCTGGCTGAAACAGCTCGGCATCGCCAACCTAGCCGCGCGCCACCCCCGTGAACTGTCTGCAGGGCAACGTCTATTGGTAGCCACGGCCGCCATCGCCGCGACCGAGGCACCGATCATCCTCCTGGACGAACCCACCCGCGGGCTGGACCCCGAGAGCAAGGCGCACTTGATCCGCTACCTCCGCGCCCACGCGGGGGATGGCGGCGGCGCGATGTTCGCCACGCACGACGTAGAGTTGGCCGCCGCCGTCGCCACCCGAGTGATCATGCTCGCGAACGGTGAACTCATCGCCGATGGGACCCCGGCCGACGTGCTCGGTGACTCGCACGTGTTCGCTCCGCAGATGACACGGGTGTTCGGGCCGGGTTGGCTCACGCCCGAACAGGTCGCGGAGGCGATGGCGTGAGTGCGGCCACGATCACGCGCAGCCCCACGCGCAGCCGCAGGCGCTCCCTGGCGCGCGGCAACGGCTCGCTGGGCACGAGGCTGCGCATCCCCTTGTTGATCCTCACCAACGTCGCCGGGTTGCTCGCGTTCGTCTGGCCGTTCGCGTTGCCGGCATTGGTCCACCCCGGTGTGGATCACCGGATGGACTCGAAGCTCATCTTGGTGGTGTTGTTAGGAGGACTCGGCGGCCTCCTGTTCACCGAACTCGGGCGCGGTGGACTGGGGCCGAAGACCGTCGCGCTCATCGGGGTGTTGGGCGCGGCGATGGTGGCGCTGCGGCTCCCCGGGTTCGTCGCCGGGTTCAACGCGTTCTTTATCGTGGTGCTGGTCGCCGGCAACTCCTTCGGGCCGGGGTTCGGATTCCTCCTCGGAGCGGTCGGGATGTTCGCGTCGGGACTCTTGATCGGCGGACTGGGGCCGTGGCTGCCCTTCGAGATGGTGGCGGTGGGGTGGCTGGGAGCCGGTGCCGGCTTCCTGCCGGGGAGCGGGTCGAAGTGGTCCGTGCGGATCGGCGTGCTGGCCGTCTACGGGGTGCTCGGTGGCTACCTCTACGGTGCGGTGATGAACCTCTGGGCCTGGCCGTTCCTCACGACGGGTTCCGCGCTCGCGTGGGATCCGTCGGCGGCGGCCCTGCAGAATCTCCGGCACTACGCGACCTACTACGCGGCGACCTCGTTCGCGTGGGACACCTTCCGCGCCGTCGGTGACGCGGTCATGGTGGTGGCGTTGGGACGTCCGTTGCTCGCGTGTCTGGATCGCGCCGCCCGCCGTATGCGACTGGATGTCCGCGATGCTGATCCCGCCATGATCGCGACTCGCCTGAGCACCGATGTCCGCGCTCACTGCTAGTCTCAGCCCGCGGAGATCCGAGTCATCCTCCTGTTCCTGGCCGTCGCCTTAGGGATAGTGATCTGGCGGCTATCGATGTGAGGATGTCTCGGGCCTCGGCCTTGCGTCCTTCTACGTCACCTATCTGAATCGGTCGGTGCCCGAGACGATCTGCACGGCCGTCGGAGCCGTCACGGGTGCACCCGTGGACGTGATGTCAGATCTCTCCCCGGCCTAGACTCCCCGCATGTCACTGCCCCGCCAAGCGAACCGCAGCTGGTGGCTAGAGGAAGCGCTTGCTGCCGATCCCGGCGAACCCTGCCCGCCGCTCCAGGGCGATCTCACCGCCGACGTCCTCATCCTGGGCGGAGGTTACGTCGGGATGTGGACAGCGTGGCAACTCCTCCAACGCCAACCCGGCATCGACATCGCGATCCTCGAACAAGACATCTGCGGCGGCGGCCCCAGCGGTCGGAACGGCGGCTTCACCTACGGCCTCTGGGAC
>JAYVBZ010000205.1:0-2751 GCA_043750215.1 Actinomycetota bacterium | reverse complement strand
CAGGTGGGCGGTTTCGGGCTTGAGGACAGACTGGCAGTCCAGCTTGTGTCGATAGAGGACCCCCTCGGAGTTCACGATGCGGCTCACGGCGAACGGCTCACAGTGGATACCATCGTTCGCGAAGGTCTGATCGGCGGATGCCATCTCCAAGGGGCTGACCGAGTTGGTGCCAAGTGTGATGGACGGGACGGCTGCCAGATCGCTCTTGATCCCCATGTCGTGGGCCGCCGTCACGATCGACGAGGGGCCCACCTGCAACGCCAGCTGCGCGAATACCACATTGATGGAATCGGCCGTCGCGGTCCACAGGTTCATCTGCGAGCCGGCCCCGGCACCCTCGGAGTTGCTCACGCAGTGGCTGGCGCTGGTCCAGAGCGGCGAACAGAACGGTGACTTGGAACTGAAGGTCGCGTTCGGGGAGACGTGCTGGCGGAACGCGGCCACCAGCGTGAACGGCTTGAACGCCGATCCCGCTTGTCTGACGGAGGTGACCAGGTTGAGCCGGTCCTGCGCGAAGTTGCGGCCGCTCAGCATCGTTCGGATGGCGCCCGTGTCGTTCTCGATGGAGACGATCCCTGTGTCGGGCTTCTCCTGATAGCTCGGGTTGTAGACGGGGTCGTTCCACGGAGCGAGCGCCGCCTGTTGAGCGTAGGACTGCCAGGTAGGGTCGAGTGTCGTGTAGATCTTCAGCCCGCCCTCCTGAAGCCGCCGCTGTCGGGTCGCCAGTCCCTTTCCCAGCGGATCGAACTCACCGTTCTTGTTGTTGATGATCTGCTGCGTGAGGTACGTGACGAAGTACGGCGGCGTTGCGACGCTGAACGTCCCGGGGTGCTTAACGATGCCCAGCGGTTTCGCTTTCGCCGCGTCGGCTTTGGCCTGAGTGATCCCGAGGGCGCACTCCGTCCCCGTTGCATTGCAAGTGGTTCCCAATTCTGCCATCCGGTCCAAGACCGCGTTGCGGCGAGCGAGCGCTCTCTTGGGGTGGGTGATGGGGTTGTCGCCCTCGGGGGCCCTGATCAACCCCGCGAGAAGTGCACCCTGTACCAACGTGAGCTTCGACGCAGGTTGGTGGAAGTAATAATCGGCGGCCGTTCCGATCCCGTATTGGCGGTTCCCCAGGTAGACATCATTCAGGTACAGCTCCAGGATCTGGTTCTTCGTGTAGTTCTGTTCGACCTGCATGGCGATCGCGAGTTCTTGGAACTTCCGGGCGAAGGTCTGCGAGGTGTCACCCAGGACGGCGTTCTTGACGAGTTGCTGGGTGATCGTGGAGCCACCCTGCGTCGCCGTCCCCGACTTCAGGTCGGCGAGCAGCGCGCGGATCAGACCCCGAAGGTCCAGCGCCCCATGCTGGTAGAAGCCGGAGTCCTCGATGTCGATGACGGCGTTCTGCGCGATCTGGCTCACGTGAGAGAGGCGAACGATCTCGCGGTTGTCCAGGTAGAGCTGCGCCAAGATGGTCTTGCCGTCGTTCGCATAGATGGTCGAACGCTCCGGCAAACGGGGGATATGCGTGAAGCCGGCACCTTGCTGGTCCAGCAGATCGTTCAGGCGCGTGATGCCCACCCCGGCGGCGACGAATGGTGGAGAGATGACGAGCGCCATCAATCCCGCGCTCACCGCGATGATCGGGATGAGGAGCAGGATCGCGAGCGGCTTGAACGCCGGTCGGTCGCTGAGTCTGCGGAGGTCGCGCCCCATGACGTTGCGCAAAGGATACTCCCGCCTTCCCTCGGTACGATGAAGGCTCATGCGCCGACCCGTTTCGTTCGCCGCGGCTCTCACCATGCTCTTCGCGTGGCCGGCCGCGGCCGTAGCGGCGGGTGCGTCGGCTACCCCGCCGACTCCCACGCGGGTGGAGGTCATCAAGGTGGAAGGCCCGATTGATAGCACGCTCCTGTCCTACGTCGAGGGCAAGTTGGCTATCGCGTACGACGAGCATGCGGTCGTCGTACTTCAGCTGAACACGGCCGGGGCCCTAGGCCAGGACGCGATCGCCCTTGGCGATGAGATCGCAACTATGAACGTGCCGGTTGTCACCTGGACGGGCCCCGAGCCTGCGAAGGCAGCCGGAGCCGGAGCGCTGCTCATGCAGGCAGCCACCATCGCGACGGTAGGTCCGGGTTCTCAGACCGGCCCGCTCTATCCGCTGGATCTGGCCGATGCCAGTCAGCGCGCCGATGTCAGCGCAGCCTTGGCCCGATGGGCGTCTCTTCACCACCGGGTCGCGCCGGATCTCTCGGTGATCTTCGACACGGGGATAGCCGCGCAACCGGCGATCGATGCGGGACTCGCGTCGTTCGCCGCAGTCTCCGTCCCAGATCTACTGAATAAGCTGGACGGGAAGACCGTCACAACGGATGTCGGCCCCTACACCTTCCACACCCAAGTGGCGACGAACGCGACGGAGGCCAAGGCGGGGACGGTTGACATCCGTTTCAACAATATGGGGCCATTGGATCGCTTGCTCCACTGGGCGTCCTCGCCCTCGGTCATCTTCCTGCTGCTAGTGCTGGGCCTCGCGGGCGTCGCGTTCGAATTCACGCAGCCAGGGTTCGGGTTCGCGGGGTTCGCAGGGGTGGGGATGCTGGCTATCGCCGTGTACGGGCTGACGGTCGTTCCTGTCTCTTTCCTGGGTCTCGCGTTGCTAGCGGGCGGGATCGGGGCCATGGTCGTCGATGTTCGGATCCGAAACCTTGGTCTTCTCAGCGTGATCGGTGTCGTCTTGTTTGCCGTGGGGTCTTGGTTTGC
>JAYVBZ010000204.1:0-1512 GCA_043750215.1 Actinomycetota bacterium | reverse complement strand
AGCTATCCGAGCGGCAAAGCTCGCGACCCACCTCATCCCGTCAGATGGCGGTCTGGGCGCGATCGAGGACCGCGACAGCGCCGCACGTCTGCTGAGCAGTCTCAGCGAGCAGGAGAGGGCCGTACTGGTCCTGACCGACGTGTTGATGTTCACCACCGAGGAGACTGCAGCTGTTCTCAAACGTAAGCCATCGACGGTTCGTGCCCAGCGATCGCGAGCGCACGCCCGGCTTCGCCTGTCGATCGGAGGTTCTGATGGATGAGACGACGGCGATCCTGCGACGATTGACCGAGGAAGCCCCCATCCCTGCGGATCCGTGGGAGGGGTTCCGGCGCAGGCGTCGACGGCGTCAGGCCGCCTCGCGGGTGAGAGCCGCCGTGGTCGCGCTCGTCGTCTTCACCGGCGCGTCCATCTTCCTGGTGAAAGCCTTCGACTCGAGCGTGCCCTCGGTCGCGCAACCCTCGGTCGCGCAAGGAGGGATAGGGTCGACCGATCGCGGCGGCCCACCTCTCGCCGGCGGCGAGGAGGTAACCCTTGCGCAGGCGGAGTCGATGACAGGCCTCCTCGCGCTGCTACCCGATACCTCTCTCGCGTCGACTTCGTCGATCACACAGGTATGGGCCCGTAGCAAATCGCCGGACATGCTGGTGATCTTCAAGTCCGGCGTGCAGGCAGAGGTGCGGAGGTGGTCCATCGCCGAGACTCCCGACGAACACTGGAAGGCCCTGATGTCGGACGGGCTGCCGGGGTCGATCGTGACGCTCAACGGGCAAGATGTGTACGTGATGCCCCCGGGCGGGCAAGGGGGCACAGGAAGCACCAACTTCGTGACCGCCGACGGCACGTGGGTCTCGATCTACGGCGAAGGAGTTGCGAGCGCCAGCCAACTGCTGGACATGGCCGCAACCGCAACCGCCTCCACGCCGAGTCTCCCTAACCCGACTGAGGATCTCGCCCTGGCTCAGAAGGCTTTATCGTTCACGATCCTCTTGCCGACGGCTCTTCCACCGGATGCTCGGTTGCTCGTGGTCGAATGGATACCCGGCTCAGAACTGGGGGGCGGGAATGTAGACATCAAGTGGACTTCGAGCGTGGGGTCGATCCATCTGTTCGAAACGAACAACCCCAGCCTCCCAAGCGACATGGACCCATCCAACCCGAAGCTCGGTACTTCAGTGACGATCGCCGGCGCGACATGGGTCATCATCCCGACGGCGTTCAAGGGAGTGACGCAGATCGGTACACGGCTCCCATCGGGAGTGACGCTGGAGATCGATGCCGAGATGAGCGACCGGAACTTGGAGGAACTGGCTGCCTCGATCGCTGCACCGGGTGCTCCGCGCGATCTTCCGAGCTCGTCACCGCGCCTAAGCGGAGGCACGCCCATCCTGAGGTGCTCACCTGGGGTGTCGATACAAGAGGAGAACATCTTTGGCGGCCGAACCTTTGCCCGTCCCGCCGAGGCGGCTACGAAGGTGGTGGAGACGCAGTTCAAGGCCGGCCTGGTTCTCA